>NZ_JBHYIO010000019.1:0-225512 GCF_042740095.1 Nonomuraea sp. NPDC059023
TCTGTTGTTTATATGCGACTGGGGGTGTGGGGGGTGTGGCCCCCCGGGGGGGGGGGTGAGGGCGCCCGGGCCGCGCGGGGGTGGCGCGTGGTGGGGGCGGGTCGGACGGGCCGACCGGCCACCGGGGTGTGTCAGGGCACCCAGTGGTTGTGCGTGGCCGTGATCATGACCTGGAGCTGGATGCTCGCCGCGAAGTAGCTGCTGCTGTCGATCGGCGTGGCCAGCATCTTGTTCCAGAGCGCGTCCAGCCAGGCCTGGCTGCCGGAGTCGGTCATCGCCGCCACCGCGAACGGGGCGAAGAACGAGGCGTCGCTGCCGGAGGAGATCTGCGTGCCGTTGAGCTTGTAGCCCATGGCGATCTTGCCGGGGTCGCCGCCGGTCTTGGACTTGACCCAGGTGTTCAGCTTGCGGGCGGCCGTGAGCGACCTGGCGTCGCCGCTGGTCACCGCGTCGGCGCCGATCCGCCAGGGCACGCGGCAGGAGTTCCACCAGTACTGGCCGTCGTTCGCGTGCTCCAGCACCTTCCCCGGCGCCGGGCGCGGCGAGGTGTTGGTGTCGACCACGAAGTCGGGCAGCAGGCCGGTGTTCGGGGCGTAGGTGGACTGTAGGGAGGCGATCACGTTCTGGTGCGCGTTGCGCACGGTGTCCCAGGTGGAGTCGCCGGTGGCCTTCTTGAAGGCGCGGAAGTGGCCGGCCATCCAGTCCGAGGCGCGCGAGACGTAGTAGCGATGGTCGCTCGGAGTGCTCCAGTCACCCAGCTTGAGCAGGTTCGTGGAGGGGTTGAGCTCATCCTTCTTGATCGCGTTGATGTGCCGCACGGCGAGGTTCTTGTAGTTGTACGTGCCGTTGCTGCCCCACTGCCGGTCGGCCAGGAGCAGGCCGTAGGCCACGTCCATGTCGCCGTCGGTGGCGCCGTCGCTGCCGTTGACGCTCTGGCAGGCCTCGTTCTGCTCGGCGGCCAGCAGGTCGGGGTTGATCACCGACGGGTGGTCGATCATCCACTTGGTCAGGCCGTCGAAGATCTTCTTGGCGTCCGGGTCGGCTCCGGCCATGGTCGCCGCGATCACCATGCCGTAACCCTGGGCCTCGGCCACGTACGGGTGGTCGGCGTCCGGGGAGTAGACCTGGTACCAGCCGTTGCCGCAGTTCTGGCGGAGGAAGGCGGTCTTCCACCGCTTGTAGTAGTCGATCACCTTCTGGTCGAGCGTCGCCTGGGCGCCGGAGGGCTTCAGCATGCCGGAGGCGTAGGGAATGGCATGGCTGCCGAACGGTACGGCGGGGCCGCCGCCGCCCGCCTGGGTGGTGGCGGTGACCGGGCCGCTCGCGGGTGAGACGTTGCCCGCGGCGTCACGGGCCTTGACCGTGTAGGTGTAGGCCGTGGCGGGGGTCAGGCCGGTGTCGGTGTAGGTCGTCCCGGTGGCGGTGTTGACCAGGGTGCCGCCCCGGTAGACCTCGTAGCCGGTGACGCCGACGTTGTCGGTGGCGGCGTTCCAGGCCAGGGAGACGCTGGTCGAGGTGGTGGCGGTGGAGCGGAGGTTGCCGGGGGTGCTCGGGGGCGTGGTGTCGCCGCCGCCCGGGAACGAGCCGTAGGTCTCGAACTCCCAGAGGGAGTAGCCGTAGGTGGTGCCGCGGGCCGTGCCGTACATGCGGATATAGCGCCCGCTGCCCGACAGGCCCGTCAGGTCGTCGGTGGCGCCGTTGCCGGAGGTGGTGGAGTAGATGTCGGTCCAGGACGTGCCGTTGGGCGAGGTCTGGATCTTGTACGACTTGCCGTAGGCGGCTTCCCAGCTCAGCTTGACGCGGGAGATGGTCGCGGTGGCGCCGAGGTCGATGGTGACCGATTCGGGGTCGTGGCCCTCGGCGCTGGCCCAGCGGGTGCTCGTGCTGCCGTCCACCGCCTTGGCCGCCTCGAAACCGGCGCCTTCGATGGACGAGGCGGTCGCGGGCCTGTCGCGGGAGATCAGGGTGTCGGCCGCCGAACTGGCGGCGGCGGGATGGGCGGTGAGGGCTGCGACCATGGCCGCGGCGGCGGCCATGGCTCTGACAACGTGCGGCATCAGCGGGGTCCTTGGGGGGTGAGGTTCGGACGACGCCTTAGTTAGGAATGTTTCCTAACTTGTAGGGACAGTAGAGAACCTTCGCCCGCTTGGCAAGAGCCCCTCGCGCGATCAGCAGGGATAGAGGCCGCGCCCCTGCCGGTGGGAGGCGTTGCCGTAGGTGAGGTTCTTCCGCTCATAGGCCTTGATCGTGTACGGCCCGGCGTCCGGCCAGTTGGGGATGTCGACACAGATCGTCTTCGCGTAACCGCACTCGTTGACGACCTTCACGTACCGGAAGAAGTTGGCGGAGCCGCCGCTGTACCACCCCTCGTGCTGGACGTTGCACGCCGACGCCGCCGCCGAGACGTCCGCCTGCGCCGGTGCCGCGATCGACAGGGAAACCAGCGCCGCGGCGCCGAGGAGAACCTTCTTGAGCATGACTGACTTTCCTTTCTGGAAGTTGCGAGGGGAAACGTTAGGGACGCGGGGTTCGCGGGAGATATGAGCGCCTCATATCGAGCTCATAGCGGCGGCGTGCAGGCTCTAGTCAGCCGATCAACGCCGAGGGGGACACCAATGATCGAGTGGGAGCATCTCGCGCTCTTCTGCCAGTCGGACCCCGACTTCTTCGCCCGCCCCGACCGGATCGCCGACACCGCGGAGCGACTCGCGCACCGCGAGCCCCCGGCGAACTGGGAACGCACCGAGAAGGACCTCTGGGTACGGCTGCGCCCCGCCTACCGCCCGCTCAAGCGGACCGGCTGGAAGATCCACGTGGCGGTGACGCCCGGCGACGCCGACCACGCCTGCGCGATCGTCTGGGACTACTGCGTCGAGCGCGACATCCCGTTCAAGTTCCTGCGCAGCCGCCGCGCCATCCAGCTGCTGAACGGCAAGTACGCCGACCGCGCGGCCAGCGGCAAGGCCATCACCATCTACCCGGCCGACGACGAGGAACTGGCCGAGGCGCTGGAAACGCTCGGCCACCAGCTCAAGGGCATCACCGGCCCGTACGTCCTCAGCGACCTGCGGATCGGCGAGGGCCCGCTGTTCGTCCGCTACGGCGCCTTCACCAAGCTCACCTGCGTCGGCGAGGACGGCGAACCGGTGTCCGGCAGGCTCGACCCGGACGGCCGGATCGTCCCCGACGTACGCGAAGCCCGGTTCGTCCTGCCCGAGCGGGTCGAGGTGCCCGAGGTCCTGACCCCGCACCTGGAGGCCCGCCACAGCGGCAGCGCCGGCTTCCCCTTCGCCGTCGAGAGCGTCATGCACTACTCCAACGCCGGCGGCGTCTACCTCGCCACCCGCAAGGGGACCGACGAGCGCGTGGTCCTGGTGGAGGCCAGGCCGCACGCCGGTCTCGACCGCAACGGCCGTGACGCGGTCGCCCGCCTCCAGGTCCAGCACGACATCCTGCGGCGCCTGGACGGCCTGCCCTGCGTGCCCCGCCTGCTCGGCCACCACCTCGCCTGGGAGCACCACTTCCTGGTCGAGGAGCACGTCGAAGGCCTGAGCCTGTTCGACGAGATGGTCCGCCGCTACCCGTACGCCCACAACACCTACGGCCCGCCGGAGCCCGAGGTCAGGGCCTACACCGAATGGGCCGCCGAGATCGTCGGCAAGATCGGGCACGCGCTGGAGCGGATCCACGAGCGCGGCGTGCGCTACGGCGACCTGCATCCCGGCAACGTCATCGTCCGCCCCGACGGCGAGGTCGTGCTGGTCGACTACGAGTACGCCCGCGACCTCGACGACACCACGATCCTGGACGGCGGCGCGCCCGGCTTCCACGCGCCCGCCGGGATGAGCGGCGCCGCCGCCGACCGCTACCAGCTGGAATGCGTACGCGTCTGGCTCCACCTGCCGATGAACATGCGGCCCGAACACACCCCCGCCCAGGTCCGCCGCGCGATCGGCACGGTGACCGACCTGTTTCCCGTGGACGAGACGTTCGCCGCGCAGGCGGCCGCCGGGTTCGGGCTGACCGGGGACGGCCCCGCCCCCGACGTGGCCGACCGGCTGCTGGGCGACGGGGAGATCTCCTGGCCGGCCGTACGCGACTCGCTGGTGGCGGGGATCATGGAGAGCGCGGACCTCTCCCGCGACGGCGCGCTGTTCCCCGGCGGCCCGCAGCAGTTCGCCACCGGCGGCTTCACGCTGGCCTACGGGGCGGCCGGGGTGCTGCTCGCGTTGCACCGGGTGGGCGCCGAGGTGCCCGCGGCCTTCGCCGACTGGATGGCCGCCCAGGCCCTGCGCGGCCCGGACGCCAAACCCGGGCTGTACGACGGCCTCCACGGCGTCGCCTACGTCCTGGACGAACTGGGCTACACCGACGTCGCGCTGAAGGCGCTGGAACAGGCGCGGGCGGCCGAGGGCCGGGTGGCGACCGCGGGGCTGCTCAGCGGCGGCGCGGGCCACGCGCTCAACCTCCTGCACTTCGCCCACCGGACCGGCGACGACGCGCACCTGTCCGGCGCACTCGCCATCGGCGAGCGGCTGGCCGCGCTCACGGACGACCGGAAGCCCGCAGAAGGAGGGCTGATCCGCGGCATGTCGGGGGTGGCGCTCTGCTTCCTGCGGCTGTTCGAGACGACGGGCCGGGACGTATGGCTGGACCGCGCCCGCGCCGCCCTCCAGCAGGACCTCGACCGGGGCGAGGTCCTGGGCGGCGACACCTTCCACCTGGTCGACCACGGCACCCGGCGGCGCAACATCCTCTACGTCGAGGGCGGCAGCGCCGGGCTGGCGATCGTCGCCCACGAGTACCTGCGGCACCGGCCGGACGAGGCGCTTGCCGCCGCCGTCGTCGGGGTGCGGCGCGGGTGCCGGGCGCCGTTCACGCGGGGGCCCAGCCTGTTCCGCGGACGCGCCGGGTTCATCGCGACGCTCGCGCATCTGGGCCATCCGGCCGACCACGACGTGCTCATGGCGCACGTGCCGAGGCTGGCGCTGCACGCGCAGCCGTACCGGGGGCACCTGGCCTTTCCGAGCACCAAGCTCCTGCGCCTGTCCATGGACGTGGCGTCAGGTTCGGCGGGCATCCTGCTCGCCCTGAACTCAGCGTTCCGAGGGGGCGGATCCTTTCTGCCCTTCCTCGGGGCCGGGACGACAGAAGGGAGGTGACCACCATGGCCGAGATTCTCGCCCTGCAGTCCGAGGCCCCCAAGCGGGGGGACAGCCACTGCATCAGCATCACGACCGACTAGTTCGCGTCCGGCCGGCCGCCGGCGAAGACGATTAGACGGCGGCCCGCCGCTGTCCAGGGAAGGAGCGCGATGAAGGAGCTGTTGCTCGACCGGACCTACCGCCGCCTCTGGCTCGGGCAGAGCGTCTCGCTGGCCGGCGACTACCTGTTCACCACGACGATGGCGCTGTGGATCGGCACCGTCCTGCTGCGCGACCAGCCGTACGCGCCGAGCGCGACCGCGGCCAGTCTGCTCATCGTGGCCGTGGTGACGGTGGCGGGCGCGCCGGTCGCCGGAGCGCTGGTCGACCGCTGGGACAAGGTACGCGTCGCCAGAACCGCCGACGCGGTCAGAACGTTGATCGGCGGCGGCTTCGCGATCCTGGCCTGGCTGGCGGACTCGCTGCCCGTCGGGCTGACGCTGGCCCTGTGCGGGCTGGCCCTGGCCGGGCAGTCCGCGGCGACGCAGTTCTTCAACCCCGCCCGCATCGTCATCCTCAGCGACGTGGTCTCCGATGACCGGCGCGAGCAGGCGGCGAGCTTCGCCCAGGCGAGTTCCGCGATCGCGATGATCGCCGGTCCCGCGCTGGCCGGCGCCCTGTTCGCCGCCGCGGGCCCCGGCGTCTGCTTCGGCCTCAACGCGGCCACCTTCGCCTGCTCCTTCCTCGCCCTGCGCGGGACCCGCGTGCCCATGACCGAGGCCCGCGAACGCCACCTGGGCCGGGAGATGCTCGCGCCCCTGCGCCTCATCGCCCGCGACCGCACGCTGCGGGCCGTACTCGGCGCCGGCATGATCGTCATGCTGGGCGCGAGCGCGTTCGGCTCGCTCAACGTCTTCTTCGTCAGGGAGAACCTGAGCGCCGACCCGGCCTGGTTCGGCGTGATCAGCTCGGCGCTGGGCGCGGGCATCCTCACCGGCGCGCTCGGTTCCGCCGCGCTCCACGCGCGGCTGGGCAAGGAGCGGCTGTTCGCCGGCGGCCTGCTGCTGTGCGGCCTCACCTGCCTGGTCTACGCGCGCCTCGACAGCGCGCCCCTCGCCGCCCTGGTCATCTTCGGGTACGGCGTCGCCGGCGGCATCGTCGAGACCGTGATGTCGCCCATCCTGCTGGCCGCCACCGGCCGGGACCATCTCGCCCGGGTCCTGTCGGTCTTCACCTCGGCGCTGCGCCTGGCCTCGATCACCTCACTGGGTCTGGTGGGCTGGCTGGCCGGTGGGCGGGGCCGTATCGACCTCATCCTGCTCGGAGCGGCCGTGATGTTCCTGCTGGCGGGCGCGCACGCGGCCCTCTACCTGCGGCGGCCCGGCCCCGAGGGCCGGGCCGGCGCTTAACACCACTCGTGGTCGCCCGGACATTCGCCGGCGACGACGGTCTGGGCCGGGGGCGAGTGCGGCGGTTCGAGGTGGGCCGCCGCGGCACTGCCTCCGAGTACTACGGCGACGCTGAGCAAGAGTGCGGAAAGACGGCGCTTCATCGTCATGTCCTCCAGGACGGGTTAGGTGAGGTTGAGTGCCTTCTCCAGCCAGGGCTGGGCGCCCAGGCGTCGGAAGGCGGTGATGGCGAGGTCAAGGTGCTCGTTCGCGTCCTCGCCGCCCAGGCGGGCGAGCGCGAGGTGGGCACGCCCGGCGAGCAGGAGGTCCCCGAGCCGGTCGGCCCCCGCCAGGGACGAGGCGAGCGTCTCCCTGCCGAGGGGCCTGTCCACGTCCGCCAGCGCCTCCCCCAGGCTCAGCAGCACCCAGGCCTCGCCGATCTGGTCGCGCTGCTCCCTGGTGAGCCGGAGGGCGAGCCTGCCCGCCTCGACGGCTTCGAGGTTCTTGCCCAGCTCGTGATAGGTGTCGGCCAGACGTTTGGTCAGCAGGGCCTTCGTGCGCCTGCCCAGGGGGTGGGCCAGTGCCCGCACCAGAGGCCCTTCGGCCTGGTCCGGGCGGCCCACGGTGGTGTGGTGGAAGGCGATGCTGCCGAGGGTCACCGCCTCCGCGGTGGTGTCGCCCACCCGCTCGAAGACGGCGACCGCCTCCCACAACTCGGCCACGACGCCCTCGTGGTCACCCTGGTAGTCGCGGGTGACGACGTCGTAGCGGCGGGTGAGGGCCAGGCCGTACTCGTCTCCGACCTCCTCGAAGATCCGCATGGCCGCCGCCAGCGTGGTCCCGGCCTCGGTGAGCTGGCGGCGCTGGTGGTGGATCTCGCCGCGCGACAGGAGCATCGCGGCCTCGCCGCGCCGGTCGCCGGTCTCCCCGCACGCGGCCAGCGCCGCGTCCACGACCGTTCGCCAGTCGTCGAAGTAGCCGGACATCTCGTAGAGGTAGACCGGGGTGGCGGCCAGCTCCCAGGCCAGGCCGGCCCAGCCGAGGCGGGCCGCCTGGGTGACGAAGGCGACCACGGTCGCGCGTTCCGCGTCGAGCCAGGCCATCGGGTCGGCGTCCAGCTGGGGCGGGGGTTCCAGGTGGTGGCGCGGTGCCGTACCCCGGACGATCATGAGGTCGTGGCGGGGATACTCGTGCCCGCGCGCGTGCTCGGCCAGTGCGAGCAGGCCGCCGATCGCGCGGGTGAGGGCCTCGGCGCGCTGGTCCCGGCTCTCCTCCGCCTCGGCCCGCTCGATCGCGAACAGGCGGACCAGGTCGTGCATGGTGTAGCGGCGCTGCCCGCTGGCGTCGCGCCGGGCGGGCTGGAGCATCTGCGCGTTGGCCAGTTCCTCGCACAGCTCCTCCGCGGCGCGCAACGACGTGTGGAGGAGCGCGGCCAGCGTCCAGGGGGCCAGGTCTCTGACGCCCTGGAGCAGGCCGATCCGCCGGAAGGCCAGCCGGGCGGTCTGCGGCAGGTCGAGGTAGCTCAGCTCGAAGGTGTTGCGCAGCTGCTCCTCGTCCTGGCGCAGCTCGTTCAGGCGGTGGCGCTCGGCGCGCAGGCTGCCGGTCAGCTCGCCCAGGGACCACGCGCTGCCGACGGCCAGCTTCGCCGCGGCGATGCGCAGCGCGAGCGGGAGGCGGTCGCACAGCTCGGCGAGCGTGGACAGTTCCTCGCCGTCGGCGTCGTCCTCGATCCGCCGCCGCCCGGCGATGCGGCGCAGCAGCAGCCGCGCGTCGGCGGGCGGCAGCACCTCCAGCGTGAGCGGCCGCGCGCCCTCCTGGACGACGAGTCCGCCGAGCCGTTTGCGGGAGGTGACGATGACGCGGCAGGTGCCGGAACCGGGCAGAAGCGGGCGGACCTGGTCGGCGGAGTGCGCGTTGTCCAGCACGACCAGCAGCCGCCGGCCGACGAGCATGGTGCGGTAGAGGGCCGTGCGCTCGGCGAGGCTCTGCGGTATCCGGCGGCCCGGCACCCCGAGCGCCCGCAGGAAGCCGTCCAGCACGCTCTCCGGTGCGGCTGGACGGCTGCCGCGGGTGAATCCGCTCAGGTCAGCGAAGAGCTGCCCGTCGGGGAAGCGCTCGGCCCGGCGGTGCGCCCAGGCCATGGCGAGGGCGGTCTTGCCGATGCCGCCCACCCCGCTCACCACGCTGACGCGCACGGCGTCGTCACCGCTGTCGTCGCCGGGGTCGAGCAACGCGTCCAGCTCATCCAGCTCCGCCTGCCTGCCGGTGAAGGCGAAGGCGGCGGGCGGAAGCTGCGAGGGCCGTACGTCGGCGACCTCGCGCTCCGGCTCACGGGTGACCGGATCCTCCAGGAGGATCAGGTTGTGCACCTCGCGCAGGCGCGGGCCGGGCTCCAGGCCCAGCTCGTCGACCATGAGCCTGCGTCCCTCGTCGTAGACGGCCAGCGCGTCGGCCTGCCGTCCGGAGCGCGACAGGGAGAGCATGAGCTGGGCGCGGGCCCGCTCCCGAAGCGGGTGCTCGCCGACGAAGCTCCTGAGTTCGGCGGTCAGCTCCCGGTGGTGGCCCAGGTCCAGCTCCAGCTCGACGCACTCCTCCAGCGCGGCCAGGCGTAGTTCCTCCCACCTGCTGGCCGCGTTGAGGAGGGCGGAGCTGGTGATCCCGCCGAGCACGGGGCCGCGCCACAGCTTGAGCATCGCGCGGAACATGGCCGCGGCCTGGCCCGGCCGCCCGCCCGCCGCCTCCTGGCGCGCCGCGGCGAGTCCTTGCTCCACCGTCAGCGCGTCCAGGGCCAGCGTCCGGGGAACCCGGTAGCCGCCCGCGACGGTCTCGATCAGCGCCGGGTCTCCTCCGGCCTTGCGCAGCGCGCCGCGCAGGGCCGAGATCGCCGCGGCCACCTGCCCGCGTACGGAGGAGGGCGGCGCGTCCTCCCACACCAGGTCGACCAGGCGGCCGGTGCTCACCGTCTGCCCGCTGTGCAGCAGGAGGGTCGCCAGGACCGCCTGCGGCCGCGGACCGCCCACGTGGACGGGCCGGTCGCCGACCGCGACCTCCAGCGGCCCGAGAATCCCGAACCTCGTGCCCGGCTCTCCGCTCAGCGCCATCGGCGCCGCCCGGTCCGGCGCGCCGCGGAGGTCAAGGTCATCACGCGGCCACTCCTGATTGCGGTCTCTCTCCTGCCGCAAGGACCGTAACCGTGACCGCTTTCGATCGGTTATCGGTGGGCGAAAGCGCCCTCGGTTCCCTATGATCAAGCTCTCTGGGACGTGCACGTTCGCTGACATGCGAAGGAGACCGTCGATGGTCGCACGCTGGACCGGATTACCCCTGCTCGCAGCGGTGGTGGCGTTGGCGGCGGGCTGCGTCAACCCCAACACCGAGGGCGCTCCGACGGCGCAGCCGAGTCCCAAGGGCCAGAGCCGCGTCGCGTTCTTCGGCTTCGCGAAGGCGAACTCGTTCACCGCCGCCACGTTCGCCGGCGTCGAGGAGCATGCGAAGTCCCGCGGCGCCACGGCCGAGTTCTTCGACCCCAACTTCGACGCGCAGACGCAGGTCCGCCAGATCCAGGACGCGGTCACCTCCAAGCGCTTCGACGTCTTCGTCGTCCAGGCCAACGACGGGGCCGCGGTGGTCCCGGCGATCCGCTCCGCCGTACAGGCGGGGATCGCGGTCGTCGTGCAGTTCACCCCGCTCGGCACCCGCTACGACACCGCGGAGCCGCAGGTCGAGGGCACGATCACGCTGATCGACGTGCCCACGGTGAACGGCGCCGCCCTGGCCGAACTGGCGGTACGCGCCTGCGCGAGCAAGAAGCTGGACCCGTGCGAGATCGCCTACCTGGAGGGCCTGAAGGCGCTCCCGCTCGACAACGCGCGCACCGACGCGGCCGTCGGGGTGCTGAAGAAGGCGGGCACGAAGATCGTCGCCCAGGTCGAGGGCGGATACACCCAGGACAGCGGGCGCAAGGCCATGCAGGACGTGCTCCAGCGCGCGCCCGGCGTCGACGTCGTCGTCGGCTCCTCCCAGGCGATCGCCGGCGCCGAGGCGGTCGCGAAGGGCAAGCCCATCCTGTACGTCGCCAACGGCGGCTCCCGCCAGACGGTCACCGCGGTCCAGGACGGACGCTGGTTCGCCGCCTACTACCTCCCCGTCCGCACCCTGGGCGCCAGGGCCGCCGATCTGGGCCTGGACAAGGCGCAGGGCAAGCAGGTGCGGGCGGGCAACCTGATGACCGACGTCACGCCGGGCAAGCACCTGGGCACCAAGGAGGTGCTGGCGGGCGTCACCGGCGAGTACGACGAATGACCGGCCCGCTCCTCCTGGAGGGCATCACCAAGAGCTACGCGGGCACGACCGTGCTGCACGGCGTCGACCTACGCGTCGAGCCGGGGCGGATACACGGCCTGGTCGGCGAGAACGGCGCCGGTAAGAGCACGCTGGTCAAGGTGCTGTGCGGCGTCACCACGCCCGGCGCCGGGCGGATCGTCGCCGACGGCCGGGCGGTGCGCCTGGACAGCCCGCGGGCCGCGCGGGCGCACGGGATCGCGCTGGTGACGCAGGAGGTGGCGCTCGTCCCCCGGCTCACGGTGCTGGAGAACGTCTTTCTCGGCCGCTGGGCCCACCGGGCGGGATGGTGGCGGCCGGGCGCGGACCGGCTCCTGCTCGACGGGCTGCTGGGCCGTACCGGATTCGTGCTCGACGCGGACCGGCCCGTGCGGGAGTTGCCCGTCGCCGACCAGCAGCGGGTGGAGATCCTGCGCGCGCTGGCGAGCGGCGCGCGGGTGCTGGCCCTGGACGAGCCGACGGCGCTGCTGCCGCGCACCGAGGCGGAGCGGCTGCTGGAGCTGCTGGGCACGCTCGCGGCGGACGGGATGGCGATCGTGCTGGTCTCCCACCGGCTGGAGGAGGTGCTGTCGGCCTGCGACGTGGTCACCGTGCTGCGCGACGGCCGGCACGTGCTCACGGCGCCGGCAGCGGAACAGACCCCGCGCTCGCTGGTCCAGCACATGGTCGGCCGCCCGATCGAGGTCCTCTACCCCGAGCCGGCCCCCGTCGCGGCGGACGCGCCGGTGGTGCTGTCGGCCACCGGGCTGCCCCAGGTGGAACGGCTGGAGGTCCGCGCGGGCGAGATCGTCGGGCTCGCCGGACTGACCGGCAGCGGCCGGTCGGCGATCCTGCGGCTGCTTTTCGGCGCCGACCGCCGCACGTCCGGCGACGTCGCGGTCGCCGGCCATCCGGTACGGCCCGCCTCCCCCCGCCACGCGATGGCGCAGGGCATGGCTCTGGTCCCCGAGTCCCGCAAGGAGCAGGGCCTGGTCCTGGTCCGCTCGCTGCGCGAGAACCTGGCGCTGACCGGCCTGTCCGCCCGCCAGCGCGCCGGGTTCGTCCGGCGGGCCGCCGAGGCCCGCGAGGTCGGCCAGTGGCTCGACCGCCTCGACGTCAGGGCGGCCGACCCCAAGGGCAGGACCGCCGGCCTGTCGGGCGGCAACCAGCAGAAAGCCATGTTCGGCAAGTGGCTCATGCGCGAGCCGAAGGTGCTGCTGGTCGACGAGCCGACCAGGGGCGTCGACGTCGTGGTGAAGGTGGAGATCCACCGGCTGCTGGTCGAGCTCGCGGCGCGCGGCGTCGCCGTGCTCATGGTGTCGTCGGAGATCGAGGAGGTGCTCGGGCTCTCGCACCGCGTGCTGGTGCTGCGCGGCGGCCGGGTGGCCGGCGAGTTCGCGCGCGGCGCCGCGGAGCGCGAGGACGTCATGGAACTCGCCTTCGCCGGGCGGCCGCGATGAGAGTACGCGACTCCGGGATCCTGCTGGCGCTGTTCGTGCTGGTGGTGGCGCTGTCGCTGGCCACGCAGACGTTCCTGACCCAGGGCAATCTGGTCAACCTGCTCGACCAGGCCGTCATCGTGGGGCTGCTGACCTGCGGGATCACCCTGTGCATGATCTGCGGCGTGTTCGACCTGTCGGCGAGCGCGGTGCTGGCGGTCAGCGCCGTCGTGGGCGTGCTGGTCGCGCGCGGCGGCGGGGTGGCGCTGGGGTTCGGCGCGGCGGTGCTCGCGGGCGCGCTGCTCGGGGCGGTCAACGGCGCCGCCGTCGTGCTGCTGCGCGTGCACTCGTTCATCGTGACGCTGGCGCTGAGCATCGTCTACCGAGGGCTCGCGCTGGTCATCACGGCCGGGGCGATCGTGTACCCGGATCCGGCGCGGCTGACGGAGTTCCAGTCGCTGAGCTGGCCCACGGCTCTGGGCGGGGTGACCGTACCGTCGTTGCTGCTGCTCGCCGTCTCGGCGGTGACCTCGCTCGTGCTGTGGCGGACCACGCTCGGGCGGCGCGTGTACGCCGTCGGCGGCAACCCGGAGGCGGCCAGGCTGTCCGGCATCCGGGTGGGGCCGGTGCGGATCGTCGTGTTCACGATCAGCGGGGTCTGCGCGGCGCTGGCGGGACTGGTGCTCGCGGCCCGTGGCGGATCGGCGCAGGCGAGCATGGGCACACTGCTGGAGCTCAGCGCGATCGCCGCCGCCGTGATCGGGGGCACCAGCATCTTGGGCGGCGAGGGCGCGATCTGGCGGGGCATGATCGGCGTGCTGATCCTGACGCTGATCGGCAACGGGTTCAACCTGCTCGGATGGGATACGACATACCGCCCGATCGTCGAGGGACTGCTCATCCTTGCCGCCGTCGGCACGGACTACGCGTTACGGCACCGGAAGGAGTAGCCGAAAGATCGGAAATAATGAGTGTTCATACCGTTAGCATCTGTTCATCGGATTGCGCTGATCAAAGGTGTGACGATGAGCAACCCCACGCGCGTGCCCTCCGGGATCAACCCGAACGTGCCCAACGCCGCGCGCATGTACGACTACTACCTCGGCGGCAAGGACAACTTCGCCGCCGACCGCGCGGCCGCAGAGAAGATCATGGCGCTGGGGCCCAGCCGTCAGATCTGCCTGGCCAACCGGTGGTTTCTGGGCAGGGCCGTACGCCATATCGCCAACCTGGGCATCCGCCAGTTCATCGACCTGGGCACCGGGCTGCCCAACCAGAACAACGTGCACGAGGTCGCCCGCCGGATCCACCCGAGCGCGCCCGTGGTCTACGTGGACCACGACCCGGTCGTCATCGTCCACGCGCGGGCGCTGCTGGCCGACGTCGACGGCAACACCGCCATCGCGCACGCCGACATCCGCGAGCCGGGAACGATCCTCGACCATCCCGACGTGAAGCGGCTCATCGACTTCAGCCAGCCGGTCGGGGTGGTGTTCCTCGGCGTGCTGCACTGCATCCCCGACGAGGACGATCCGTACCAGGTGGTGCGGGCCTTCTCCGAGCGCATGGCGCCGGGCAGCTACCTGGTCGTCTCCCACCTGACCGACGACGCCCATCCCGAGGTGGGGGTGGCCGCCCGGAAGGTGTACGACAAGGCGGACACGCCCCTGCTGCACCGGAGCTTCGCGCAGATCTCCCGCTTCTTCGACGGCTTCGAGCTGGTCGAGCCCGGCGTGGTCCACGTGGCGGACTGGCGGCCGGAGGAGCCGTGGGAGGAGGACCCCGAGGGCAGCGAGTGGTGGTACGTCGGCGTCGCCCGCAAGCCCGTGGACCCTCCCCGCACGTCCTGACCGCGGGCCCCGTCAGACGAGGCCGTCCGCGCGCATCTCCTTGAGCACGTCCCTGGCCGCGTCCAGGGTCAGGTCGACGTCGGCGTCGGTGTGCGCGCCGGAGACGTGGTTGCGCTTGAGCGCCATCGGCAGCATCAGGAAGCCCTTGCCGGTCATCCTGCAGTGGAAGGCCGCGTACGCCGCGTGGTCGTTGCGCATCAGGTCGCGGTAGCCGGAGACCGGGCCGGTGCCGAAGTAGAGCACGAACACGCCGCCGAACCCGCTGACCGTCGCGTCCACGTCGAGTTCGGCGGCGATCTGGCCGAGCCCGTCGCGCAGGCGCTGCCCCAGCCGGTGCGTCCTGAGGTAGAAGTCCGGGTTGTCACGCAGGTGGCGCATGGTGGCGACGGCGGCGTGGGCCGCGACCGGGTGGCCGTTGAAGGTCCCGGCCAGCAGGACGTCGGCGGCGAAACGCTCCATCAGTTCGCGCGGCCCGGCCAGGCCCGCCGTCGGGAAGCCGTTGGCCATCGCCTTGCCGAAGGCGGTCAGGTCCGGCAGCACCCCGCAGACCTGCTGGTAGCCGCCGAGCGCGTGGCGGAACCCGGTGATCACCTCGTCGAAGACCAGCAGCGCGCCCTCCCGCCTGGTCAGCTCGCGCAGCCCCTCGACGAACTCCTTCGTGGGCACCAGCGCGCCGACGTTGTGCGGGATCGGCTCCAGGAAGACCGCGGCGATCTGCTCGGGATGGGACTCGAACAGGGCGCGCACCGAGTCCAGGTCGTTGAACTCGGCGATGAGCGTGGCGTCCACGGCCGAGTCGAGCAGCCCGGCGGAGAGCGGGTCACGGCCGTAGGCGGACTCGGGCTTGGAGATCACGTTCCTGGCCAGGGCGTCGCCCCAGCCGTGATAGCAGCCCTGGAACTTGACCAGCAGCGACCGGCCGGTGACCGCGCGGGCCAGGCGGACCGCCTGGACGGTGGCCTCGGAGCCGCTCATCGTCGTGATCATCATCTCGGCTGAGGGGATGAGCTCGCAGGCCAGCTCGGCCAGCTCGACCTCGATCGGCGTCACGCCCAGGCCCATCAGGTCGATGCCGTCGAGGGCGGCCAGGACGGCCCGCCGTACGGCGGGATGGTTGTGACCGAGCAGGACGGCGCCGAAGGCGGCGTGGTAGTCCAGGTAGCGGTGGCCGTCGGCGTCACTCACGTAGGCGCCGTCGGCGGCGGTGAAGGCGTACGGCGCGCCCACCTGGCGGGTGGCGGAGTTGACGCCTCCCGGCAGAACCCGGCGCGCGGCCTCGTCGATCGCGTGTCCCAGCGGACGGTGTAATTCCACAACTGCTCCTTACGTGAAAAGACGTTCCATGTCGCGGAAGTTACGTGGAAGGAGATTCCACGTCAACCCTTGACATCGGCCTGGGCACGCACGAAGGATGCACGCATGGAAAGAGGTTCCACGTCGGTGGGCGTGCTCGTGATCGGTGCGGGCGCCATCGCCGACCAGCACGTCGCCGCGTTATCCAGCGATCCACGAGGGCGGCTGGCCGGCTTCGTCGACACCAGCGCCGCACGGGCGGAACAGGCCGCGCGGGCCCGGGGCGGCGTCCCCTGGACCACCGATCTGGCCGAGGCGCTCGCCTGGCCCGGCGTCGACGCCTGCGTCCTGTGCACCCCCAACGACACCCACGACGAACTCGCCGCCCGCGTCGCCGCGGCCGGCAAGCACCTGCTGGTGGAGAAGCCGCTGGCGACCACCGTCCCGGCGGCCCGCAAGACCGTCGAGGCCTTCGCCGCCGCCGGCCGCACCCTTTCCGTCGCGCACTCGCACCGCTTCTACGACTACGCCCGCACCGTCCGCGGGGAGATCGCCTCCGGCGCGCTCGGCCGCCCTCTCCTGGTACGGCTGGCGCTGCTCGGCGGCTGGATCTGGCCCGACTGGCGTACCTGGGTGATCGACCGCGAGCGCTCCGGCGGCCACGCCCTGCACAACGGCGTCCACCTGCTCGACCTGGTGACCTGGTGGATCGGCGACGAGCCGGTCAGCGTGTACGCCAGAGGCCAGCGCAGGACCGCCGCCGAACTGGACGTCCACGACCACCTGGAGATGGTCGTCACCTACGCCGGCGGCGCCACCGCGATCTGCGAGATGAGCCGCGCCCACCGCCCCGCGAGCCTGAGCGCCCGCGACGTCGTCGTCCAGGGCAGCGAGGGCCTGCTGACGATGGAGTGGGACGGCGAGGGCGTGCTGCTCGCCGACGAGCGCGGCACCCACCTGGCCGCGGAGGGCCCGGCCGCGGGCTTCGCCGCCCAGCTCTCCGCCTGGCTCGACGCCGTCACCGGCGCCGCGAGCACCGGGGTCGCCGGGGACGAGGCCCTGCTGGCGGTGGCGATGGGCGTCGCCGCCGAACGCTCGATGGAGCTCGGCCGCCCGGTGACGCTGGAGGAGGTCCGATGAGGGTTCTCGACGTCCTGCTGGCCGGCGAGTACGGCCTCGGCCACCAGAACCACCAGCGCGACATGTACGCCCCCGCCTTCGAGGCGCACCCGGGCTTCCGCGTGGCCGGCCGTACCGGGGCGGACGACCCGTTCGACCGGCCGGACGCCGACGTCATCAGCGTCTGCGTGCCCTACGAGCGGCGCGTCGAGGTGGTCACCCGCGCCCTGCGCGCGGGCAAGCACGTGCTGGTCGACAAGCCGATGGCGCTGACCGCCGCCGAGTGCGCGCGGATCGCCGAGGCGGCCGCGGGCACCGGCCTGGTCTGCCTGCCCGCCCACCACCAGCGTTTCCAGCCCGCGGTGAGGGTGGCGCGGGAGGCGATCGCCGCGGGCAAGGTCGGGCTGCCGTGGAACGTGCAGGCCGACTTCCTCGTCGCGGGTGGCGGCGCGGTCTGGCCGCTCGGCGAACTGCTCAACTTCGCCCCGTACGCCACCGACGCCATCCACGCGATGACCGCACTCCCGGTCACCGCCGTATACGCCATAGGCGGCCCCCGCTTCCAAGACGGCCCTGAGGATCTGGTCACGCTCTGCCTCACCCATGAGCGCGGAATGACCAGCACCGTCGTGGCGGGACGGACACCGGCGATGCCGGGAGCGGGCGGGCTGTCGCTGCACCGCTACCGCGTCGCGGGCTCGCACGGCACGCTCCTGGCCGACGCCAACCGCCCGGCCGCGCGCGTGCTGACCACCGCCGGGACGCCGCGTGGCACGTGGGCGGGCCCGTCCACGGTCGATCGCATGCTCACCGAACTGCACACCGCCGTCGTCACCGGCCGGCCCGCCGAACTCGGCCCCGCCGACGCCGTGGCCGCGCTGCGGATCGTCGAGGCCGCCCGCCGCTCGCTGACGTCCGGCCAGGTCGAGGAGGTCCTGTCGTGAAGCTGCTCACCTACCGCCGCGACGGCGTCGTACGGCACGGCCGCCTGCTGGACGGCGACGTGATCGAGGAGTGGGGCGAAGGCGACCTGACGAACTGGCTGGCCGGATCCCGGGAATTGGCCCTGGCGGCCGTGCCGCTGGCGGCCGTCGAGGTTCTCACCCCGTTGCTGAACCCCGGCAAGCTGCTCGGCGTCGCCGCCAACTACCAGGACCACGTGGCGGAGGCCGGCGCCGAACCGCTGGACAAGTCCCGGCTGGCGCCCCGGCTGTTCCTCATGCCGCCGACCGCGCTGCTGGCCCACGGCCGCCCGATCCCGCTGCCCCGGGTCAGCGAGCAGGTGGACTGGGAGGCCGAGCTGGCCGTCGTGATCGGCCGCACCGCCAAGGACCTGGACGCGGAGACGGCGCTGGACGCGGTGGCCGGGTACTGCGTGGCCAACGACGTCTCGGCCCGGTCGGTCGGCTACGGCTACCCGCGTGACCTGGACGACCCGGCCGTGCGCTTCTTCGACTGGCTGGCCGGCAAGTGGCTGGACGGCTTCGCGCCGCTGGGGCCGTACCTGGTCACCGCGGACGAGGTCGGCGACCCGCAGGCGCTCGACGTCGAGCTGCGCGTCAACGGCCGCGTCAGGCAGCGCGGCTCGACCAAGGACATGATCTTCACGGTGGCGGAGCTGGTGGCCTTCGCCTCCCGTCTGATGACACTGAGCCCGGGGGACGTGCTGATGACCGGCACCCCGGCCGGCGTCGGCGCCACCACGGGGGAGTTTCTCGCCGCGGGCGACGAGGTCTCGGTCTCGATCTCCGGCCTCGGCACGCTGGTCAATCCCGTCTCGCCCATGGAGCCCTCATGATCCGTCCGCTCGGCGTGCTGGCCGCCGCCGTCCTCGTGCTCGCCACCGGCTGCTCCGACCCCACCAACTCCGGCTCCAAGCCCGCGCAGGGCGGCGCGCTCAGCGTGTACCTGTACCAGAAGCCCAAGCGCTTCAGCCCGCTGGACCCGCTCACCGGCCCCGACCAGCAGGTCATGCAGCTCGTCTACGACAACCTGCTGACCGTCAACGACCGCTACGAGTACGAGCCCCGCCTGGCCGAGCGCTGGGACGTCACGCCCCGCAAGGTCGTCTTCCACCTGCGCAAGGGCCTGAAGTGGAGCGACGGCACCCCGTTCTCCAGCAAGGACGTGCTGTTCACCTACAAGCTGCTGGCCGACGCCAAGCTCGGCAGCGCCATGGCGGGCAAGCTCGCCGGCGCCGCCTTCGAGGCGCCCGACGCGGACACGTTCGTCGTCAAGCTGGCCAAGCCGAACGTGGGCTTCCTCAGCCTGCTGGCCGGGCCGTTCGGGTTCGTGCTGCCCGAGCACGTGCTCGGTTCCGTGCCCGCCGCCCAGCTCACCGGTCACGCGTTCTTCAACAGGCCCACGGCCGGGATGGGCCCGTACACGTTCGTGCAGTACAAGACCGACCAGTACGTGGAGCTGGCCGCCAACCCGAACTACCGCAAGCCGGTGTCCATCCCCAAGATCTTCCTCAAGCCGGTCAGCTCCGACGTGGCGACCGCGCAGCTGGGCACCGGCGAGATGGACCTGGTCCAGATCTCCCCCACCGACCTGCAGGCGGTCGGCGCGCTCAAGGGCGTGACGGTGGCGGGCCGGCCCAGTCCCGGCTTCCTCAGGATGGCGGTCGACCAGACCGACAAGCGCTTCGCCGACCCCCGGGTACGGCAGGCCATGCTCCACGCCATCGACAGGAAGGCGCTGGTCGACAAGCTGCTCGCCGGCAAGGGCCGGGTGCAGAACTCCTCCTTCGTCGCCGCCTGGGCCCTGCCCGAGACGCTCGCCGGCTACGCCTACGACCCGGCCAAGGCCAAGACGCTGCTGGCCGAGGCGGGCTGGGACGCGTCCAAGCCGGTGACGCTGTCGTGGATCCCCGGCCAGCGCGACCGCGACGCCGCGGCGACCGTGGTGCAGAGCTCGCTGGCGGCGGCCGGGGTGAAGGTCGAGCTCAAGCAGGTCCAGGCGGCCCAGCTCCTGCAGTCGTACGAGGATCGCAGCTTCGACCTGGCGTTGTTCGGCGGCGGCACCTACGCCGTGGACCCCTCCAGCAGCGTGCCCATCCTCGGCTGCGGCGCCTTCTATCCGACCGGCGGCAACATCAGCGCCTTCTGCGACCCGTCGCTCGACAAGCTGACCGCCGCGGCCGACGGCATCTCCGACCAGGACGAACGCGCCGGGCTGTACCGCGAGGCGGCGGAGAAGGACAACGCGCGGGTGCCGTACCTGTGGCTGTACAACCCGGACACCCTCTGGGCGAGCAGCGCGCGGCTGCGGGGCTTCAAGCCGAGCGGCGACTTCGTCTCCGGCTTCTGGAACGCCGACGAGTGGACCCTGGCCGGCTGATGCTCGCCTTCCTCGTGCGCCGGCTCCTGGTCAACGCCGCCGTCTTCCTGCTCATCAGCGTGGGGGTGTTCGTCCTGGTCCAGTCGGTCCCCGGCGATCCCGTCCTGATGATGGTCAACCCCGAGCAACTGCAGTCGGGCGGGCCGGAGTTCCTCGCCGCCAAGCGGGCCGAGCTGGGCCTGGACGCGCCGGCCTTCGTCAGGTACCTGATCTGGCTGCGCGACGCGCTGGGCGGCGACCTCGGCTACTCCTTCGTCAGCCGGCGGCCCGTCGCCGACGTCCTGCTGGAGCGGGTGGGCCCCACGGTGCTGCTCATGTCCACGGCCCTGGTCATCGGGCTGCTGCTGGCGGTGGCCGTCGGCACCCTGGCCGCCGTGCGGCGCAACACCGCGGTGGACTACGCCGCCACCGCGGCGAGCCTGGGCACCATCTCGGTGCCCAGCTTCTTCCTCGGCATCGCGGCGATCTACGTCTTCGCGCTCAAGCTCGGCTGGGTGCCGTCCTCCGGCATGTCCACGCCGGGCGACGGCGGCGGCGCCGACATCCTGGCCCATCTGGTGCTGCCCGCCGCGATACTCGGGCTGTCGATCGCGGGGCCGTTCACCCGGTACGTGCGCGCCGGACTGCTGGCCGAGCTGGGCGCCGACTACGTGCGCACGGCCGAGGCGAAGGGCGCCGGTCCCGGCCGGGTGCTGCTGCGCCACGCGCTGCGCAACGCGCTCATCCCGCTCATCACCGTCGTCATGATCTACGTCCCGCAGCTGCTGGCCGGAGCCGTGGCCCTGGAACAGGTCTTCGCCTGGCCGGGCATGGGCCAGCTCGCGGTCAGCTCCATCGGCCAGCTCGACCATCCGGTGGTGATCGGGTTCGCGATGTTCATCGCGGTGCTCGTCCTGATCTGCAACCTCGCCGCCGACCTGCTCTACGCGGTGGCCGACCCGAGGATCAGCCTGTCATGACCACGCAGATCATCCCCCGCTCCCCCGCCCGGCTGGCGGCCAGGCGCTTTCGCCGCAACCGGATGGCGCCGGCCGGCGCGGTCTTCCTCGCCGTGATCGTGCTCATGGCGCTGGCCGCGCCGCTGGTCAGCGGGCACGACCCGAACGCGGTGGACCTGTCCGCCTTCCGCGAGCCGCCCTCGGCCGCGCACCTGCTCGGCACCGACTCGTCGGGACGTGACGTCTTCGCCAGGCTCGTCCACGCCGGGCGGGTCTCGCTGCTGGTCGGCCTGATGTCGGCGCTGGCGGCGGTCGTCCTCGGCGCGCTGCTGGGGGCGCTGGCCGGCATGTTCGGCGGCCTGCTCGACGCGGCCGTCATGCGGGTGGCCGACGTGGTGCTGTCGTTCCCCTCTCTGGTCGTGGTCGTCGTGCTGGCCGGCGTCCTCGGCCCCAGCACCGCGATGCTGGTCGTGGTCTTCGCCGCCTGCAACTGGCCCACCGCCTGCCGCGTGGTGCGCGGGCTCACGCTCGCGCTGCGCGAGCAGGAGTACGTGCAGGCCGCGCGGGCCTTCGGCGCCGGCCGGCTGACCATCGTCTTCCGCCACGTGCTGCCCGCCGTGCTCTCCCAGGTGGCGGTGGTCGGCACGCTGCTGGTGGCGCAGATGATCCTGCTGGAGGCGGTGCTGTCCTTCCTCGGGCTCGGCGTCCAGCCGCCCCAGGCGAGCTGGGGCAACATGCTGAACGACGCCCAGAGCCTCACCCTCATCCAGACCATGCCGTGGTTGTGGCTGCCGCCCGGCCTGGCGATCGCGCTCACCGTGCTGGCGGTCAACTTCGTCGGCGACGGCCTGCGCGACGCCGTCGACCCGAAGGGGGCCCGCGCATGAGCCCGCTGCTGCAGGTGGACGACCTGGCCGTGGAGTTCCCCACGGAGGACGGCGTGGTACGCGCCGTGGACGGCGTCAGCCTCGACGTACGGCCCGGCGAGATCCTGGGCGTCGTCGGCGAGTCCGGCTCGGGCAAGAGCGTCACCGCCATGTCGGCGCTCGGCCTGATCAGGCCGCCGGGCCGGATCGTCCGCGGCTCGGTGACCTTCGACGGCGAGGACCTGCTGGCGCTCCCGGCCCGCAGGCTGCGCCGGATCCGCGGCCGCCGCATCGCCATGATCTTCCAAGATCCGATGACCGCGCTCAACCCGGTGATGCCGGTGGGCGCGCAGATCGCCGAGGCGATCAGGCTGCACCAGCCGCGCCTGTCACGCGCCGCCGTCCGGGCCAGGGTCCTGGAACTGCTGACCGCCGTCGGCATCGCCAACCCCGCCGACCGGTACGGCAGGCATCCCCACGAGTACTCCGGCGGCATGCGACAGCGCGCGATGATCGCGATGGCCATCGCCAACGAACCGGACCTGCTCATCGCCGACGAACCCACGACCGCGCTCGACGTGACCATCCAGGCGCAGGTGCTCGGCCTGCTGGACACCGCCAGGCGCGAGGCGGGGGCGGCGGCCATCCTCATCACCCACGACCTCGGCGTGATCGCCGAACTGGCCGACCGGGTGGCCGTCATGTACGCGGGCCGCGTCGTCGAGCACGGCGACGTGCACCAGATCTTCGCCGCGCCCCGGCACCCGTACACGGCGGGGCTGCTGGCCAGCCGGCCGCGGCTGGAGTCGACCGGCGAGCTGACGGCCATCCCGGGCAGCCCGCCGAACCTGCTGGCGCCGCCGCCCGGCTGCGCGTTCCAGCCCCGGTGCGGGCTGAGCGAGGAGCGGACGCCCTGCCGTACGGACCGGCCGGAGGCCGCGGCGGTCGGGCCGGGCCACCGCTCGGCCTGCCACTACCACGAGGAGTTGGCGTGAGCGAGCCCTTGCTCTCCGTCGAAGGCCTGGTGAAGCACTTCCCGATCCGGTCGGGCGTGCTGCGCAGGCGGACCGGGGCGGTACGTGCCGTGGACGGGGTCGATCTGGCGCTGCACGCCGGCCGTACCCTGGGGCTGGTCGGCGAGTCAGGCTGCGGCAAGACCACCACGGGCCGGCTGGTCGTACGGCTGGCCGAGCCCACCGCGGGCCGGATCGTGTACGGCGGCCGGGACCTGGCCAGGCTCTCCCCCGCCGAGCTGCGCCCGCTGCGCGGCGAGATCCAGATCGTCTTCCAGGACCCGTACTCGTCGCTGTCGCCCCGGCTGACCGTGCACGAGATCGTCGCCGAGCCGCTGCGCTCCCAGGGCCGTTACCGCGACGGCGGCCGGGAGCGCGTCGCCGAACTGCTGGAGATGGTCGGGCTGCTGCCCGAGCAGGCCAACCGCTACCCCCACGAGTTCTCCGGCGGCCAGCGCCAGCGCATCGGCATCGCCAGGGCGCTGGCGCTGGGCCCGCGCGTCCTGGTGCTGGACGAGCCGGTCTCGGCGCTGGACGTCTCCATCCAGGCGCAGGTGGTCAACAAGCTGGCGGAACTGCAGCGGGAGCTCGGGCTGGCGTACCTGTTCATCTCGCACGACCTTTCCGTGGTGCGGCACGTGTGCGACCGGGTTGCGATCATGTATCTCGGCCGGGTCGTGGAGGAGGGCGAGCGCGAAGCCGTTTTCCAACGGCCCGCCCACCCCTACACCAGGGCGCTGATCTCCGCGGTGCCCATCTCGGACCCGTCCGCGCGCGGCGACCGGGAGCGGATCGTGCTCACCGGAGACGTGCCCAGCCCGGCGGATCCGCCGTCGGGCTGCCACTTCCGTACCCGCTGCTGGAAGGCCCAGGAGCGGTGCGCGGCCGAGGCGCCCGTACTGACGGGGGCCGACCACCGCGTCGCCTGCCACTTCCCCGAGGAGAACCCCGATGCTCGACTCCCTGCCCGACACGCCGCCGGCTCCCGCTGAGCCGGTGACCATCGAACTGGTCCGCCGCGACGGCGACACGCTGTTCGCCTCCGGCCAGGTCGCCATGGCGGGAGACACGCTGGTGGCCACCGGGCCCGTCACCGACCTGGACACCGCCCGGCACTGCGCCTGGCAGTGCGCCCGCAACCTGATGGCCGCGGTCCGGGAGCACACCGGCTCGCTGGAGAACGTCCACGCGGTGAAGCTGACCGTCTACGTGGCGAGCGAGCCCGGCTTCACCGAGCAGCACCTGGTCGCGCACGCCGCCTCGCAACTGGTCCTGGAGGTGCTGGGCCCGGAGCGGGGCCGGCACGCGCGGGCCGCGATCGGCGTGGCCGCCCTGCCACTCGGCAGCCAAGTTGAGGTAGAAGGCGTCTTCCGTGTCGGCTGACCTCCTGCTGGCCGGGGGCTTGCTGGTGGATGGCACCGGCGCGCCCGCGCGCCCGGCCGACGTCGAGGTGACGGGCGCGCGGATCAGCGCCGTCCGCCCGCCCGGCGCCGGCCGCGCCGCCCGCGTGCTGGACGTCGCCGGCCGCGTGGTCTGTCCCGGCTTCGTCGACGTCCACAGCCACTCCGACCTGGCCCTGCTGGCCAACCCCCAAGCCCACAGCAAGGTACGGCAGGGCGTCACCACCGAGATCGTCGGCAACTGCGGCCTCGGCGTGACCCCGGCGCCCGACCAGGCGGCACTCAGGGCCGCCGTCGCCTTCATCGACCTGGACCCGGCGCTGCCCTGGCCCCAGGGCGGCACCAGCGGCCACCTTCGCGCCCTGGAGGCGGCCGCCCCGTCCCTGAACGTCGCCACGCTCACCGGCCACCTCCCGCTGCGCGCGAGCGCCGTGGGCTTCGCCGACCGCCCCGCCGCACCCGCGGAACTGGGCGCGATGCGCGAGGAGCTGGCCCGCTCGCTGGACGAGGGCGCGCTGGGCCTGAGCACCGGCCTCATCTACGCCCCCGCCAGCTACGCCACCGAGGCGGAACTGACCGCGCTCGCCGAGGTGGTCGCGGAGGCGGGCGGCGTCTTCGCCTGGCACCTGCGCGACTACACCGACACGCTGACGGAGTCGGTGGCGCAGGCGGTACGCGTGGCCGAGGCCACCGGCTGCGTCACCCAGATCTCCCACCTGGCCGCGGTCGGCCGCCGCAACTGGGGCGCCGTCGCCAGGGCGCTCGACCTCATCGGCGGCGCCCCGGTCCACGTGGACGTCTACCCGTACCTCGCGGGCAGCGCGAACCTGTCGCAGCTCCTGCCCGGCTGGGCCCACGAGGGCGGCCGGGCACGGGAACGCCTGGCCGAGCCGGGAGCCCGCGACCGCGTACTCGCCGGATGGGAAGGGCGCTGGTGGGACTGGCCGGACATCCTCGTCGACGGCCACCCGCTGGAGTCCGGCGGACAGGCGCTCGACCTGATCGCCGAGCACGGCAACGCCGTCACGATGGTCGCCTTCGGACGCTGCGAGGAGGACCTGCTGACCGTCCTGCGCCACCCCGCGACCATGATCGGCTCGGACGGCTTCGCGCTCGACCCCGGCGGCCTCACCGGCGGCGCCACGCCGCACCCGCGCAGCTACGGCTGCTACCCCCGCCTGCTCGCCCGCTACGTCGGCGAGGGCGCGCTCACGCTGGAGGATGCCGTGCGCAAGAGCACCGGCCTGCCCGCCGAGGTCTTCGGCCTCGACGGCCGCGGCCTGATCGAGGAGGGCGCGGCGGCCGACGTGCTTGTCCTCGACCCCGGCACGCTCAATGATCTGAGCACGTTCGACCGACCACACCAGTTCCCGTCAGGGGTGGAGCTCGTCCTGGTGAACGGCGTCGCCGTCGTGGAGAGCACAGGCCACACCGGCGCCGGACCGGGCCAGGTGCTACGCGCCCGCGGCCAGATCGGAGTCAGCGCATGAGGAGAGGCACCGAGAAGCGGAGCATCGACGAGGACAAGCCCGCCGCGGCCAACTACCACGCGCACGCACTCGCGCGCGGCCTGGCCCTGCTGGAACGGCTGGCCACCAGCCGCCACCCGGTGACCCTGTCGGAGCTGTTCGAGGAGACGGGGCTGCCCAAGAGCACGCTCGTCCGGCTGCTGTCGGTACTGGCCGAGACCGAGTACGTGGTGCGCGTGGACGAGCGGCCGTCGTTCCGGCTCGGCCACAAGGTGCTGGACCTGTCCACCGCCTACGTCTCCACGCTCGACGCGGGCGCCTCGGCCCGCGGGCACCTGGCAGAGCTGGCCAAGCGGACCGGGCAGACGGCCAACCTCGGCGTCCTGGACGGCACGCAGGTGCTCCATCTGTGCGTCGAGGAGCCCGACCGGCCCATCCGGTACATGGCGATGAGCGGCTCGCGCGACGACACGCACGCCACCGGGCTCGGCAAGCTGCTGCTGTCGCGGCTGGAGGAGGGCGAGTTGCCGGTGTTCCTGCCCGCGGAGCCGTACCGGAGGAGGACGGAGCACACGCGCACCACCTTCGCCGAGCTGCTCGCGGACCTGCGCGTCACCCGCGAGCGCGGCTACGCCTTCGACGACAACGAGAACAGCATCGGGCTGCGCTGCCTGGCCATCCCGCTGGAGGCGGGCGGCGAGGTCCTGGCGTCGCTGAGCGTGTCGGGGCCGGCCGGGGAACTGGAACCGGCCCGCCACGAGGCGCTGCTCGCCGAACTGCGCGCCACCGCCGGAGCCATGCTCGCCGACCACGAGCTGGTGACGGCGCTGCGCGTGGTGACCCGCTCCCTGCTCCCCGCCGCGGAAGGACGAAGCCGATGATCGACGTGCACACCCATTGCATGCTCGCCGAGGACTGGGGGTGCGAGTGGGACGACCACTGGCGGCCGGTGTACGGCGGGGCCTGGCAGGACGTGACCCCCGAGGACTACGACCGGGCGATGACCGGCGTGCGCGCGGCGTTCGTGTTCGGCATCCGGGCCACCTCGGCGGGCGTGGCCACCTCCAACGAGCACGTGGCCCGCTTCTGTGCCGACACCCGTACCGAGACGGTCGGCTTCATGGCGCTCGACCCCACCGACCCCGACGTGCTCGAACAGCTCGCCGACGGGGTGGCGCGGGGGCTGCGCGGCATCAAGCTCTACCCGGTGCTGGCCCACTTCGACCCTCGCGACCCCGCGTACGACCCGTTCTACGCGGCCGCCGCGGCGGCGGGGCTGGTGGTGCTGTGGCACATGGGCGCCACCCCGAGCCCCGCCGGGGACCTGGACGTCACCAACCCGCTCACCGTGGACGCCGTCGCCCGCCGCCATCCGGAGCTGACGCAGATCATCGCGCACATGGGCCATCCCTGGCAGCGCGAGACCATGATCGTGCTGCGTAAGAACCGGCGGGTGTTCTCCGACGTGTCGGCGAGCTGGGCCAGGCCGCTGGACGGGTACCTGTCGCTGGTGCGCGCCCAGGAGTGGGGGGTGACGGACAAGCTGCTGTTCGGATCCGACTTCCCGCTGTGGACGCCGGACGAGGCGGTCAAGGGCCTGCGTTCCCTCACCGGCATCCGCGTGCCAGGTCTGGAGGGCGTGCGGCAGGAGACCCTGGACACGCTGCTCGACGCCGACCCGCGCCCGCTGCTGGGGCTCTCGTGAGAATCCCGCTCGACGAGCTGCCCACGCCCGCGCTGCTGATCGACCTGGCCAAGCTGGAGCGCAACCTCGCGGACATGGCCGGGCTGGCCGCCTCCGCCGGGGTGACGCTGCGCCCGCACTTCAAGGCGTCCAAGTGCGTCGAGGTGGCGCGGCGGCAGCTCGGGCACGGCGCCGCCGGGTTCACCTGCGCCACGATGGGCGAGGTCGAGGCCCTGCTGGAGGCGGGGATCGGCGATCTGGTCTGGGCGCACCAGCCGGTCGGGCCCGCCAAGGTGCGCTTCGCGGTGCGTACCGGGGTGACGGTGGCGCTCGACTCCGTGGCCGCCGCCGAGCCGCTGGCCGCCGCCGCCCGTGCGGCGGGGGTGCGGCAGCCGTACCTGCTGGAGGTGGACACCGGGATGGGGCGGGCGGGAGTCGCGCCCGCCGAGGCGGTGCGGACGGCCGCTCAGTTGGAACGGCTGGGCGGGCTGAGCCTGCGCGGCGTGCTCACGCACGAAGGCCATCTGATGACCTATCTGGGCGATCCCGGCGGGCGGGAGAAGGCCGGGCGGCGGGTCGGCGAGACGATGGCGGGTGTGGCCGAGGACCTGCGCGCGGCCGGGCACGACTGCGCGATCGTCTCGGTGGGTTCGACGCCGGGGGCGGCCAGCGCGCCGTTCGTCCCCGGGGTGACGGAGGCGCGGCCCGGCACCTACGTCTTCTACGACGGCAACCAGGTGGCGCTCGGCACCGCCGAGCAGTCACGGTGCGCGCTGACCGTGCTGACCCGGGTGGTGAGCGTGCCGCGGGGCGAGGACCTGGCCATCGTCGACGCCGGGCTGAAGGCCATGAGCTCCGACGCCTCGGTCGGGGGCGGCGGGTTCGGCACCGTGCTGGGCGTCTCGGGCGTCGCCTTCGGCAAGGCCAACGAGGAGCACGGCTATCTCACCGGGGCGGGCGGCCTCCGGGTCGGGTCCCTGGTGTCGGTGCTGCCCAACCACGGCTGCGGAGTGGTCAACATGTGGAGCGGCGCCTACGTCGTCGACGACGGCTTCGCCGTGGACCGCTGGCCCATCACCGGCCGCCACTGAAACGCCAGGACGGCGCCGCCGAGCACCAGCAGCCCGGTCCCGGTGCCGACGACCGAGCTCGAATGCGCGATCCAGCGCTCGCCGCCGGGCAGGCGCGTGGCGGTGACCCGCGGCGGATCGGTCCGTCCGTCGTGGTCGACGAACGTCAGAGCCGTGCGCCGCCTCGGCTCGCCAGGAGGGCTGCCCTCGCGGTGGGCGCGTAACGCCGCGAGCTCGGCCCGGCGGACGGCCGCGTCGTTGGCGCGCAGTTGTTCCGGGCTCTCGCCGTCGCAGTGCCAGACCGTGCCGCCCTTGACCATGACCGAGCGGCACTCGATCCGGGTGAACACGTGGGTCTCCAGCCCGAACGCGCCGGTCCCGACGGCGATCACGCCGACCCCCAGCGCCACCGCGACCGCTCCGGCCGCCACCATCGCTCGCATGACGCCTCCACCCTACGGCGCGAAAGTCGTTGGCGGCGGACCGCGGCGGCTCGGCATGATGGCGGGATGATCGACACCGGACTGCGTGGACGTGTGGCGCTCGTGACGGGCGCCAACCAGGGGATCGGGGCCGCCACCGCGGTCGCGCTGGCGGGGCAGGGGGTCGCGGTCTTCCTGACGTACAAGCGGCTGGAGCCGGTGGACCACCCGGCCTTCCCCGCCCAGTACGACGAGCTGCGCGCCGCGAGCGCCGACGAGGTGGTCGAGCGGATCCGGCGGGCGGGCGGGGTGGCCGAGTCGGCGGAGGCGGACCTGTCCGACCCGGAGGCGCCCCGCGCGCTCTTCGAGCGGGCCGAGGAGACGCTGGGGCCGGTGGAGATCCTGGTCAACAACGCCACCGGCTGGATCGGGAACACCTTCGAGCCGCGCGCCGCCGACGACCTCGGCCGCCCGCTGCTGCTGGTGGACGCGGCCGGTCACGACCGCCAGTTCGCGGTGGACGCGCGGGCGGTGGCCCTGCTGATCGCCGAGTTCGCCACCCGCCACATCGCGCGGAAGGCGGACTGGGGGCGGATCATCGGCCTCACCTCGGGCGGCCCCGGCGGCTTCCCCACCGAGGTCTCGTACGGCGCGGCGAAAGCGGCCCAGGAAAACTACACGATGTCGGCCGCCCACGAACTGGGCAAGTACGGCATCACCGCCAACATGGTCTACCCGGCGGTCACCGACACCGGGTGGATCAAGAAGGAGGACGAGGAGACGCTGCGCGGGCTCAGCCCGCTGGGGCGCATCGGGCAGCCGGAGGACGTGGCGGACGTGATCACGTTCCTCGCCTCCGAGCAGGCGCGGTGCGTCACCGCTCAGCTCGTCAGGCTGTACTGAACGGCCTGCCCAGGGCGGGCAGCACGAGCCGGTCCACGATCGCGGCCGGTTAATACATGGAACAACCTTTCACGTTGACATGGAACGGGATTTCGCGTTCGATCGCGGCAACCCCCCAGGAGGTCGTATGTTCCTCAAGGCGTTAGCCGTCGCCACCCTGCTCCTGACCAGCACGCCGGACGTTCAGATCATCAGCCCCGGCAACAGCACCTGCCGCGCGTGGGACCCCGCCCTGACCCGGGAGCAGAACGAGACCGTCGAGTGCCCCTGGTTCCCGTCCATCGTCACGCTCGCCAACGGCGACCTCTACCTCGCCTACAGCTGGAGCGTCTCCCACTCCCACTCGGGCGCGATCGCCGCCCGGCGCAGCACCGACGGCGGCCAGACCTGGTCCGCCCAGCAGGTCATCGCGAGCGACCCCGACCCGCTGACCGTCGACGTGAAGGAGCCCAGCCTCACCGTCCTGCGCGACGGCACCCTGCTGATGGCCTACTACGACTACCGGCCTTCACGCGGCAACCGCCGCCAGGTCTACGTCAAGCGCTCCACCGACAACGGCGTCACCTGGTCGGCGCCGATCATGCCACCCAGCCTCATGTACGACAGCGGCAAGGCCAGCGTCGCCGTCAACGGCGAGATGGTCGAACTCGACAACGGCGACATCCTTCTCCCCGTGTACGGCTACCGCCACTACTCCGGCTCCCTGGGCGGCGCCGGCGCCCACGTCCTGCGCAGCCGGGACGGCGGCCTGACCTGGGCCAAGAGTGACGAACGTGTGGCCATGTGGGAGGGCCCCGTCTACGTCCCCGGCACCACCATCGGCTACGCCGAGCCCGCCCTGGCCAACCTCGGCGGCGGCCACGTGATGATGGTGGCCAGGACCTCCAACAACGGCGACGTGATGCGCGTCAGCCACTCCTACGACGGCGGCGACACCTGGAGCGCCCCGGTCGACGAGCCCACGCTCAAGGGCCACGCGCCGCACCTGCTCAAGCTGCGCGGCGGCAGCCACCTGCTGACGTACGGAGACCAGTCGGCGACCTGGGTCGGCGGCCGTCCCGTGGCCGGGCGCATGTACATCGACTCGCGCGGCTGGTCCGCCACCCAGAGCCAGCTCATCTACCGCAACCCCGGCATCTTCTCCGACATGAGCTACCCGGGCAGCGTCCAGCTCGCCGACGGCCGCGTCCTCACCGTCTACTACGACCGGGGCCAGGGCATCCTCGGCGGCAACCACATCACGCCTGCCCCGGACCGGCTCGACCTGGCCGCGCTGCACCAGGCGGGGACGCTGACCGTGTCCACCGACCTCACCCACACCGCGCCGAGCCGGCCGTCGATGGGACCGCTGGGGCCGATCGACGGCGACCTCACCTACTGGCACGCCGCCGGCGCCGGGACGACCGCGCCACCCGCCCGTTACTGGCAGGCCGATCTCGGCGGGCCGTACCCGATCACCGGGGTGGGGGTCGTGCTCAAGCCCGGCTACCACGAGTCGGCCAAGGTCGAGGTGTCGGCGACCGGGTCCGGCGACTGGCAGCAGGTGCGCGCGTACACGATGGCCCGCACCGACACGCTCGACTGGACCACGCTGGCGGCGCCGCGCGAGGCCAGGTACGTGCGCGTGACCATCACCGACACGACCGGCAACGGCCACGCGATGCTCACCGAGGTCGCGGTCCGTGTCGCCCCGACGGGCTTCACCGGCTAGAAGCCGGCGGAGGGCGCGCGATCCGACCTGGATCGCGCGCCCTTTTCGCTGTCCAGACCTTGACGAACAACATATACAGGTCTAAAACAAAGTGAAACCACATGGAAACGGCGGTGAACCAACAGCATGTACGCCGAGGAGCGCCAGCAGGAGATCCTGCGCAGGGCGCGCGAGGCCGGTCGCGTGGACGTCGTGGCACTGGCCGAGAGCTTCGACGTCACGACGGAGACCGTCCGCCGCGACCTCACCGTGCTGGAGCGGGCCGGTGTGCTGCGCCGTGTGCACGGCGGGGCCATCCCGGTCGAGCGGCTCGGCTTCGAGCCCGCGCTGGCCGCCCGCGACGAGGTGATGACCGCCGAGAAGGAACGCATCGCCAAGGCCGCCCTCGCCGAACTGCCCGACGACGGCTCCGTGATCATCGATGCGGGCACCACCACCGGCCGCCTGGCCCAGGTGCTGCCGGCCGACCGGGAACTGACCGTGGTCGTGAACTCCCCGCCGCTGGCCACGGTCCTGGCCACCCGGGCCAACCTCACCGTGATCATGCTGGGCGGCCGGGTACGCGGGCGTACGCTGGCCACGGTCGACGACTGGGCGCTGCGCCCGCTGGCCGACCTGCACGTGGACGTGGCGTTCATGGCCACCAACGGCTGCTCGGTCGCCAAGGGCCTCACCACGCCCGACCCGGCCGAGGCGGCGATCAAGCGGGCGATGATCGCGGCCGCCGAGCGGAGCGTGCTGCTCGCCGACCACACCAAGTTCACCAACACCTACCTCTCCCGCTTCGCCACGCTGAACGAGATCGACGTGGTGATCACCGACACCGGCCTCGACCCGGCCACCGCCGCGGACCTGGCGCAGGCGGGGCTCGAGGTGGTCCGCGCATGATCCTCACCCTGACGCTCAACCCGAGCCTCGACCGCACCATCGAGGTCGGCGAACTGACCCGCGGCGCGGTGATCAGGGCCGGAGCGGCCAGGCTCGACCCCGGCGGCAAGGGCGTCAACGTCTCCCGAGCCCTCCTCGCCAACGGCGTCGTCTCGTGCGCGGTGGTGCCGTTCGGCGGCGACGAGGGCAGGCGGCTGGTCCACCTCCTGGCCGACGAGGGCCTGGAGATGGTGATGGTCCCGGTCAGGGGCGCCACCCGCTCGAACGTGGCCCTGGCCGAGCCCGACGGCACCGTCACCAAGATCAATGAACCGGGCACCGCGCTGTCGGCCGACGAGCTCGACACCGTCGCCGAGGCCGTCCTGTCCGCCGCGCACTCGGCCGACTGGGTGGTCGCCTCCGGCAGCCTGCCGCCGTCGGTCCCCCAGGACGTCTACGCCGTGCTCTGCCGCCGCTTCGCCGGCGCGGGCATCCACGTGGCCGTCGACACCAGCGGCCCCGCCCTCATGGCCGCGGTCGCCGCCGGTCCCGCGCTGGTCAAGCCCAACCGCGACGAGCTCGCCGACGTGACCGGCCGTCCGATCACCCGCCTGGGCGACGCCGTGGAGGCCGCGGAGAAGCTGCGCGCCGCCGGCGCGCGCTCGGTGCTGGCCAGCCTCGGCGCGGCCGGCGCCGTCCTGGTCGCGGAGCACGGTGTCTGGTACGGCGACTGCCGCGTCGAAGAACCCCGCAGCACGGTGGGCGCCGGCGACGCCATGCTGGCCGGTTTCCTGGCCCACCTCTCCCGCACAGCCCACCCGCCCCGCACAACCCACTTGTCCCGCTCAGCCGGCCCGTCCCGCTCAGCCGACTTGTCCCGCTCAGCCGACTTGTCCGGCGCAGCCGACCGGTCAGGCTCAGCCGACCTGCCCCGCTCAGCCCACTTGTCCGGCGCAGCCGACGTGTCCGGCACAGCCGGCCCGTCCCGCTCCGCCCGGCCGTACGGCTCCCCGGGGGACGCGCTCCTGGCCGACCCGGTCGCCTGCGAACGCGCGTTACGCGAGGCCCTGGCCTGGGCCGCCGCCGCCGTGGAGCTGCCCGGGAGCCGCATGCCCCACCCCTCCGACATCCGCCGCGACCGTGTCCGGCTGCTTCCCGCAGATCCGTCCACCCCCCTGGGAGAGTAACCATGGCCGACACCTACACCCCTCCGGTCACCGGGACCGGCGTCAAGGCCACCATCCAGCGCATCGGAGGCTACTTAGCGGGCATGATCATGCCGAACATCGGCGCGTTCATCGCCTTCGGCCTCATCACGGCCCTGTTCATCCCGACCGGCTGGCTGCCGAACGAGGACTTCGCCAAGCTCGTCACCCCGATCATCAGCACCCTGCTCCCGATCCTCATCGGCTACACCGGCGGCCGGATGGTCCACGGCCAGCGTGGCGCGGTGGTCGGCGCGGTCGCGACGGTCGGGCTGATCGTCGGCGCGACCATCCCCATGTTCCTCGGCGCGATGATCATCGGCCCGCTGGCCGCGTACGTCCTCAAGCTGGTGGACGGGTTCACCGAGGACCGCACCAAGGCCGGCTTCGAGATGCTGGTCGACAACTTCACCGCCGGCATCGTGGGCGGCGCGATGGCGTTGCTCGGCGCCTGGGGCATCGGCCCGATCGTCAAGGTCGTCACCGACGCCGCGGGCGAGGCGGTCGGGTGGCTGATCGGCAACAGCCTCCTGCCCGCCGCCTCGCTGCTCATCGAGCCGGCCAAGGTGCTGTTCCTCAACAACGCGATCAACCACGGCGTGCTCGGCCCGCTCGGCGTCGCCGAGGCGGCCAAGACCGGGCAGTCCATCCTGTTCATGCTCGAGTCGAACCCGGGCCCGGGGCTCGGCCTGCTGCTGGCCTTCATGTTCTTCGGCCCCAGGGTCATGCGGCCCACCACCCCGGCGGCGATCATCATCCACTTCTTCGGCGGGATCCACGAGATCTACTTCCCGTACGTGCTGATGAAGCCCCGCCTGATCCTCGCGGTCATCGCGGGCGGCGCGGTCGGCATCTTCACGTTCATGATCACCGGCTCCGGCCTGGTGGCGCCGCCCTCGCCGGGCAGCATCTTCGCCTACCTCACGGTGACGCCCAGGGGCGGCTGGCTCGGAGTGGGGGCGGGCATCCTGCTGTCGACCGCGGCCAGCTTCGTCATCGCCGCCCTCCTGCTCGGCTTCGGGCGGGGCGAGAAGAAGGAAGAAGAGAAGGAAGAGGTCGCAACGGCATGAGCAGCATCGAGAGCAAGGACATCCGCAAGATCGTGATCGCCTGCGACGCCGGCATGGGCAGCAGCGTCATGCTCGCCACCACCGTACGCAAGCAGCTCAAGGGCACCGGCGTCCTGGTGGAGCACACGCCGGTCAACTCCATCCCCGACGACGCCGACGTGGTGCTCACCCACGCGGGGCTCGCCGCCCGCGCCCGGGCGGGGGCGCCGGGGAAGGTCATCATCCCCTTCCAGATCTTCCTCGGCGATCCGGCCGTCACCCGGCTCGTCGAGACCATCAAGAAGGGCGGGACCGTCGGTGCGTGAGGTGCTGGAGGCGCGAGCCGTACTCCTGCACGAGAAGGCGGCGACCCGCGAGGAGGCCGTCGCCCGGTGCGGTGAGGTGCTGGTGGAGACAGGGGCGGTGGCGCGGCCGTACGTGGAGGCGATGCTGGAGCGCGAGCGCTCCATCTCCACCTACGTCGGCGAGGGCGTGGCGATCCCGCACGGCATGTCCAAGGAGCACGTGCTGCGTGACGCGATCTGCGTGCTCCGCTTCCCCGCCGGGATCGACTGGGACGGCGAGCGGGTCACGCTCTGCGTCGGCATCGCCGCCAAGGGCGACGGCCACGTGGCGCTGCTGGCCGAACTCGCCGAGATCCTGCTCGATCCCGATCGGGCCCGCACGCTGCGCGAGGCCCCCGACGTCGAGACCGTCATGAAGGAGCTCACGTGAAGGTCGCCCGTTTCCACGCCCCAGGCGACATCAGGATCGAAGAGGCCCCGCGCCCCGAGGGCGGCCTGGTGATCCGCGTGCGCAACTGCTCGACCTGCGGCACCGACGCGAAGATCTACAAGCACGGCCACCACCACATCGCGCCGCCGAGGGTGATGGGCCACGAGATCGCCGGGGAGGTCGTGGGCACGGGCGAACGCGTCCAGGTGATCGCGGCCATCCCCTGCGGCACGTGCGCGGAGTGCCGGCGCGGCCGGATGACGGTCTGCCCGAACCAGGAGTCGATGGGCTACCACTACGACGGCGGTTTCGCCGAGTACATGGCGATCCCCGACAAGGTCGTCGCCGTCGGCGGCGTCAACCCGATCCCCGGCGGGGTGTCCTTCGCCGAGGCCTCGGTGGCCGAGCCGCTGGCCTGCGTGCTCAACGGCCAGGAGCTGGCGCGGGTGTCCGGCGGGGACGACGTCGTGGTGATGGGCGCGGGTCCGATCGGCTGCCTCCACGTACGGCTGGCGCGCGCCCGCGGCGCGGCCAGGGTCTTCCTGGTCGACGTGAACGCCGACCGCCTGGCCAAGGCCGCCGCCCTGGTCGAGCCCGACGCGGTGATCGACGACGACGCCGCCGATCAGGTGCTCAAGCTGACCGGCGGGCGCGGCGCCGACGTGGTGATCACCGCGGCCGCCTCGGGGGCCGCACAGGAGCAGGCGCTGACGATGGCGGCCAGGCAGGGCCGGATCAGCTTCTTCGGCGGCCTGCCCAAGGACGACCCGATCATCCGGTGCGACTCCAACCTCGTGCACTACCGGGAGCTGACCATCGTCGGGGCGAACGGGTCGAGTCCCGCCCACAACGCCCGCGCGCTGGACCTGATCGCCTCAGGACAGGTTCCGGTCGCCGACCTCATCACCCACAGGCTGGGCCTGGATGACGTGCTGGAGGCGATCGCCCTGGTCAGCAGGGGCGAGGCGATCAAGGTCACGATCGAGCCGTGAAGGAGCAGTGAGATGGCAGAGCGTACGGTGGCCGTGGCCGCGCGGGCGGGCCTGCACGCGCGACCGGCCAAGCTGTTCGTCCAGGCGGCGATGAAGCTGGGCGTGCCCGTCAAGATCCGGGTCGGGTCGGGCAAGGAGGTCCCGGCCAACAGCATGCTGGGCGTGCTGTCGCTGGGCGCGGTCCAGGGCACCGAGGTGACGCTGTCGGCCGCCGACGGCCCAGAGGGCGAGTCCGCCCTGGACGCGCTGGCCGCCATGCTGGCTCGCGACCTGGACGCCGCAGATGCCTGACCTGCGGGGACTAGGCGTCAGCCCGGGGCGTACGGCGGGCCCCGTCCTCCTCATGGCCGCCGCGCCCGCGCTCCCGCCTCCCGGTCCGCCGCTGTCCACCGAGGCCGGGACCGCCGCCGTGGCGGCCGCCCTGTCGGCCGTCGCGGCCGAGCTCGACCGGCGGGCAGGCCGGGCCGGTGGCGAGGCCCGCGACATCCTGGAGTCGCAGGCCATGATGGCCGCCGACCCCACGCTGCTGCGGGCGGCCGAGGAGCATGTCATCGGCGGCATGGACGCCGCCCACGCCCTCGACGCGGCGTTCACCGGCCATCGCGCCGCCCTGGTCGCCGCGGGCGGGTACTTCGCCGAGCGTGCCGCCGACCTCGACGACCTGCGTAACCGCGCCGTGGCCGCGGTGCTGGGCCTGCCGATGCCCGGCGTGCCCGACCCCGGCCACCCGTTCGTGCTGGTGGCCGAGGACCTCTCCCCCGCCGACACCGCGGGGCTGAGCGACGACGTGCTGGCGCTGGTCACCGAGAAGGGCGGGCCGACCAGCCACACCGCGATCCTGGCCCGTGGCAAAGGACTTCCCGCCGTCGTCGCCTGCGCGGGCGCCCGCACGCTGGAGGAGGGCACGCTGGTGAGCGTCGACGGCGCCACCGGCGAGATCCATACCGGCCTCGACGGCCCGGCCGCCGAGGAGATCAGGCGCCGGGCGGAGGCCGAGCGCGCCAGGCTCGCCCACAGCCGCGGACCCGGCCGGACCGCCGACGAGCATCCGGTCAAGCTGCTGCTCAACATCGGCTCGGCCGGGGACCTGGCGCCGGAGGCGGAGGGGGTGGGGCTGTTCCGTACCGAGCTGCTGTTCCTGGATCGCAGGACGGCCCCGGGCTTCGAGGAGCAGGTGGCCGCGTACGCGGCGGTGTTCAAGGCCGTCCCCGACGCGATCGTCAGGACGCTGGACGCGGGGACCGACAAGCCGCTGCCGTTCCTGGACCTGCCCGCCGAGCCGAACCCGGCGCTCGGCATCCGCGGCCTGCGCGTGGACCGGCTGCGGCCGGACGTCCTGGACACCCAGCTCGCCGCCATCACCGAGGCGGCCCGCGCCACCGGCGCGGAACCCTCGGTGATGGCGCCCATGGTCAGCACCCCGCCGGAGGCGGCGCGCTTCGCCGGGCGGGCGCGCGCGGCCGGGGTGCGCCGCGTGGGCGTGATGATCGAGGTACCCGCCGCCGCGCTGCTGGCCGAGGCGATCCTGGCCGAGGTCGACTTCCTCAGCATCGGCACCAACGACCTGGGCCAGTACGCCTTCGCCGCCGACCGGCAGCATCCCGCCCTGGCCGACCTGCTCGATCCCTGGCAGCCCGCGTTGCTCAGGCTGGTGGAGATGTGCGCGGCGGCCGGCCGTGGCGCGGGCAAGCCCGTCGGGGTGTGCGGCGAGGCCGCCGGTGACCCGCGCCTGGCGCCGGTCCTGGTCGGGCTGGGCGTGACGAGCCTGTCCATGTCCGCCGTCCGCGTCCCCGCCGTACGCGAGGCGCTGGCCGGGCACACCCTGGAGGAGTGCCGGGCCAGTGCGGCAGCCGCGCTACAGCGGGATCACGCCACCGGCGTCGTGTGATCGAAGGCGATCAGCACCCCGCCCGGCAGCGGATGCGCGACCACCTCCGCCCGCACCCCGAACGCCTCGGCGAGCAGCGCCGCCGTCAGCACCTCCGCCGGCGGCCCCGGGGCCACGATCCGCCCCTTCGTGCAGGACGTGGAGCCGATCGCAGACCGTCGCCGCGGCGTTGAGGTCGTGCAGGGCGGCGAGCGTGGTGGTCCGCTGCTCACGCAGCATGGCCAGCAACTGTCCCGACGGTCAACAGAACGAATACCGCGCCTCAAGGGATCGCAAAACGGACCGGTGCGGGATCCGCCGTGCTCTACCGTTTTCCGCGTGGCCCCCACCGCCACTCTGGATGGTTCCCCCGTCCGCAGAAAGAAAATGGGGGAGCCCGGCGTCGTGCCGGGCTCCCTGTTTCACAGCAGCGCTTCCACGTCCGTCCACAGATATGTGACGTCGACCCAGTCATTCGTGGTCATGCCGAGGTCCTGCCAGAAAAGCTCGTCCGCCAGGTCTATGCCCGCCGGATTGCGCACCTTTCTCGACCTGTCGTCGCGGCCCGCGTTGTATCCGTCGAGATATGCCGCCTGTGCCTGGGGTTTTCCCTGCGGCAGATCCGCCCACATATCGCGGGTGGCGGCGGCGTTCCAATAATCGTCGCGGATATTCCACGGGCCCACGTCCCAGATCGGCGCGACGACGCAGCGTGTGGCGTAACAGATCTTGACCTCGTAGGCGCGTTCCGTGGTGTTGGCGTTCAGTGCCCGCCTTGAGGGCAGGGCGACGAAGCGGTCCGTGGTGCCGATCGTGTGGCCGTTGGCGGTCTTGTCGCCGATCTGGCCGATCCGGGTGGCGAAGACGCGGCTGGTCAGCGGCTTGGGGGCGGGCTCGGTTTCGGCCGGGGGCTGGCCTCGGGCGGGGTCGACGACCAGCAGGCGCAGGCCGTACACCTCCGGGCCCTGGCCGGCGCCGCGCTGCGTCAGCGTGATCCTGGCCTGGAGCTGGGTGGACGAGGCGGGCAGAACGACCTCGTCGGAGCCCTGCCTGGCCTCCCGCCACTCCGTCCAGCGGGCGGAGCGGGTCTGGCCGCGCAGTTCGAGCATGACGTCCGCGCCCGGCGGCGTCTCGGCCATCATGATCGGCCGGATGCGGTTGGCCAGGGAGCGTGTGCCGATCGCGGTGGTGACGTAGAAGCCCTGGCGCTCTTCGCCCTCGGCGGCCGTGGCCGCGAGCTGGGGGCCGAGTCGCAGGCCACGCGTGGTGTGGGCGACGTTGAACTGGCTCACGCCGTCCGTGGTGAGGTCGACGGCGAAACTCTGGCTGGCCGTGGCCACGCCGGGTGGCAGGAGCCAAAAGGCGGCGATTCCCGCCGCCGCCGCGGTTTTACCGATCCTGCTGAGCACTTTCCGCATTCCCGCCCCGCTCCTCGCTTGCCGTACGCGATGCATCTTCAGGGCGCTTATTGACTTAGTCCGACATCTCCGTCTCTGGCGCCCCGACGGGTCATACCCTCGGGCAATGGCGCCATGGGAAAAGCACGGTATGGACGCTGTCAGGAAAGAGGATTTGCGCGGGAGAAAGAAGCTATATCGGGCATTCTGCTAATTTTCCCTGGGAAACGCGACGGCCGACGGCCGTGCTCGGGCACGGCCGTCGGCGGTTGTCCACGTGAGCCAAACCACCGGGCTCGGGTGAAGCGGGCACCATCACCTCGCTCGGCGGGCTGCGCTGTCAGGAACGCAGCTGTCACGCCACACAGCAGTTCGTGGCGCCGATGTTCCCGTTCCCCTCCAACAGCGAGGGCATCGACGTCACCAGGTCAGATCCCACCGCGCACAGCGGCGCGGGCAGGTCGTGACCGCAGCCGATCTGTTCACGCCCGGCGAAAGGCACCATGACGCCGGACGGGTGCGGAAGACGGATGGGGGGCTGCTTGCTCTGTGCGGCGAAGGGCCTGTGGTTCCTTCAGCGCACCAGGGAGTGACTCTAGTGAGCCGCTGCCATGTCGCCGACGGCGCCGGTCGTCGGGACCGAGGCCCCCAGCGCGTCTCCCACAGCCTCAGGAGCGCCCTTCGACTTCGCCAGCGGCGTCGCGGCGAGCGGGCCTTCGACGAGCGGGGCGATCTCGTCGAGCGGGACGTCGGTCCGCGGGCCGGCGGCGCGCTGCGCCATCGGCTGCCTGACCTCGGGGCTGCCCACGATGGGAGCCAGCTCGGTGGACACCGCCTCGGGCAGCGCGGACCTGAGCGCCGCGTTCGGGCCGCTGAGCAGATCGTGCGCGGAGACGGAGCCGACCTGGTGGGCGGCGGTCTTCGTCATGAACGCCGCGTGGTCGGCGTGACCGGACAGGCGCTCGGTGATCTGCGGCATCGCCGCCTCGGCGGCGGGCTCGAGCGCGGGGGCGTGCAGGATCTCGTCGGCGCGCCCGGTCAGGGAGCTGACGACACCCGGCACCGGCTCGTCCTGGTGCTCAAGACCGACGACCTCGCGCCCGTCCAGCAGCGCGAAGTCCAGCGGCGAGCTCGCCGCGCCGGTGAGGGCCGGCGCCAGCGGGTCGCGGTGCTCCACACCGGCGGCGTTGGAGGCCTCGTTCAGCGGCAGGCCGTTACGGAAGGTCCCCTGGGGGAGAAGGCGCGCCGCGCCCTCCACGGAACGGGCCGTGCCGTCAGCGGAACGGGTGAGCCCGTCCACCGGGTTGTTGCTCTGGGTGAGCCCCGCGAGCGGGCTCGTGAGCGACATCAGCGGGTTCTGCCCCTTCCCGCCGAGCAGGCTGCCGCCGCCGCCTCCGCCGAGGAGGCCGCCGAGCGGGTCCCCGCCGCTCCTGGCCGCGGCCATGGCGGGTCCGGCCAGCGCCGCTGCCATTCCCAGGCAGGCCACAGCTATGGCCGTGCTTTTGACTATGCGATTCATGATTGCCTTTCCGGGCTGTGATCGGACGTGTTCGCGATTACGCATGACCTACGAACCGATTACTCCGAATGCCGCGACGTGCGCCCTGTGGACACCGCACAAAGCGCTATCGCGACCGAGCTACCGGGAAAGTTCTATCACCGCGTCTCGGCCCCATCCGACGACGTTGAACTATGTGGGCACAGGCTTTGCCTTAATCAGCCGCCGATTACCACAGTTAATTCGCCTGCGACTTCTTCATCGACCGGCGCCGCGCCTGACGGCATGTCCGTCTTCACGGGACAAGGCCTGCTCTGGCCGTATTGCCGAGAACAAAGAAGTTGTCCGTTTGCTCCGCGCGGGCATTGAATAACTCGCACAGTCGCGCGCCACAATTCCAGCGCGGCTGGCAGTGGCGAAAGATTTGCCCACCCATGAACCCCGCGCGAGCCTTCCATCGGCCAGTTCCAACGCTCGCGCCGATACCATCTCAACGATCTTGGGGCGCGAATGAACGCCATTCTTGTGTCCTCGCACAAGCGCCTGCAGAGAAACAGCCACGACTGCCAGCCCCTGCCACTACCCCTCATCCCGCAGCACTGGCGTGTGACCGCGACCTTGGAGGCAACAGATGACCGTAGCTGTTGGCACCAGCGAACCGACTGAGGACTTCCTGGATTCCGAGCCCGCGATGGCACCCGAGGCGCCCGCCTCAGCTCGACCCGACTTCCCCCTGCGCGACCTCACCCGGCGAGCCGCCCAGCTCGGCCTGCTGGCCGCCTGCCTGCTGGCCGCGACGAGCGTCACCGGCTGGCGGCTGACCAACGTCGCGGCGGCGGTCGCGATCGCGGTCGCCCTGCACATCCTGCTGCCCAGAGCCCGGTTCACGGGCTGGGCGGCGGCCGCTCTGTGCACGCTGAGCCTGGAGGCGTGGCTGTGCTCGCCCGTCCCCGCGCCGCCGTCCGCGGCCTGGCTGCTGGCGGGCCTCTGCTACGCCGCGCTCATGGCCCTGGCCCACGGCGCCGCACGCGCCTGGCGGCACGTCGCGGCCCGGCGCCGCGCGCCCCGCAAGGCCGTGATCCTTTCCACCGGCGAGCACGGCGTACGGCTGGCCAGGACACTCCTGCAGCACCCCGAGCACGGCATCGAGCCCATCGGCCTGGTCGGCGCCAGCGCGTCGGCCCACGGCCCCGCCGACGACCTGCCGGTGCTGGCCACCTACTCCACCTGCGCCCAGATGCTGCGGCGCTCGGCCGTCAGCGTCGTCATCCTGGCCGGGCAGCCGCCGATCTCGCGGGCCGTGCTGCAGGAGATCAGGGCCACCGGGTGCCAGATCATGCTCGCCCCCGGACCGGACGACCTCGTCCAGGACTTCGTGGCGCCGGGCCGGCAGCTTCAGAGCTTCCCGCTGATGGACATGCGGCCGCCCGCGCAGCGCCGGCCGTACTGGATCGCCAAGCGCGTCTGTGACGTCACGCTGGCCCTGCTCGCGCTGCTCGTGCTCGCGCCCGTGCTGGGGCTGTGCCTGCTGGGCGTCCGGCTGGAAGGCGGGCCGGGCGTGCTGTTCCGCCAGCGGCGGGTCGGCATGGGCGGGCGCTGCTTCGACATGCTGAAGATCCGTACGCTCAAGCCGGCCAGCGCGCGGGACTCGGCCACCCAGTGGACCGTGAGCCAGAGCCGCCTCAGCGGCCCGTTCGGCGGCTTCCTGCGCAAGACGTCGCTGGATGAGCTGCCGCAACTGTGGAACGTGGTCACCGGCGACATGAGCATCGTGGGCCCGCGGCCGGAGCGGCCGTACTTCGTGCAGCAGTTCTCGAAGACGGTCGAGCGCTACGACCGCCGCCACCGGGTCCCTGTCGGGATCACCGGATGGGCCCAGGTGCACGGCCTGCGCGGTGACACCTCCATCGAGGAGCGCGCGCGCCTGGACAACCACTACATCGACACCTGGTCGTTCGGCCTGGATGTGAAGATCGCGCTCAAGACGATCGGCTGCGTGCTGCGCCTGGGCGGCGCGTAGTGGCGCTCGCCCTGCGGCCGCGCTCCTCCCCGCACGCGCCGCACTGGCAGCGGCCCGGCGTCCTGGCGGTGCTGGCGGTGGCGCTGGTGTGCGTGCCGCAGCAACGGGCCCAGCTCGACTCGTCCTTCAACGTGACCGCCGCCGACGTGGCGGCCGGCTGCCTGGTGGTGGCCGCGCTCGTCCACGCGCTCAGGGGGCGGCTCCGGCTGCCCAGGCGGGCGTACCTGCTGGCTCCGCCCGCCGTCGCGGTGACGGCGGCGACGCTCGCCGCCGTGGACGTGGTCGCGGCGCTGCCGGGGTTCGTGCGCTACCTCGAGATCTTCGTGATCGTGCCGCTGGCCATGGCGATCGTCGTCCGCGACGAGGTGGACCGGCGGCTGGTGGCCGCCGCGGTGCTCGGCGCGGCCCTGGTTCAGGCGCTGCTCGGGTGCTGGCAGGCGTACTCGGGCAGCGGCGCCTCCTACGGCGGGCAGAGCATCAGGGCGATCGGCACGTTCGGCGCCGTCGACGTCATGGGCATGGCCACCATCGTCTGCTACGGCGCGATCGTGGCGCTGGCCCTGGCGCTGACCACGCGCGGACGGCCACGGGTCGCCGCGGCGCTGGTCCTGCTCGTCCTGCTGGCGGCGCTGGCCCTGTCACTCAGCAGGGGCGCGTGGCTGGCGTGGCTCATGGCCGGCGTCGTCATGATCCTGCTGTCGGGCAGCAGGAGGGCCGTCGGCGGCGCCCTCGCCGGGGCGCTCGTGCTGGGCCTCGTGGTGTTCGGCGGCTGGGGTTCGGGGACCGTCACCCAGCGGCTGGCCTCCATGACCTCCGTCGTCTCCCAGCCGGACCAGTCGGTCAACGACAGGTACGGCCTGTGGGAGACGGCCGCGGGCATGTGGCACGACCATCCGCTGCTGGGCGTGGGCCCGCGCGGCTTCGCGGCCTGGCGCGACAACTACGCGCCCCTGCACGTCTCGGCCAGTAGCGACACCGCGGACCCCGTGAACGGATTCCAGCGGCAGGAGCTGCGCTCCCCGCACAACATGTACCTGCTGGTGCTGAGCGAGCAGGGTCTTCTCGGGCTCACCGCCTTCGCGTTGTTGTGGGCCGGTCTCGCCGTGCTGGCGGCCAAGCGGGCCCGGCGCGCCCGCACCTCGGCCCAGCGGGCCGCGGGCCTGTGCGCGGCGGGCTTCCTGACCTGGCAGCTCGTCGACTTCGTCTACGCCGACGTGGGCGGATCCCCCACGGTCGTCATGTCGATCATGATCGGCCTGCTGCTGTCCTGGGTGGTCGCGGCGGACACGGCATGAGCGCCACCACCGAGGAGACCCGCGGCCCGCTGGCCAGGGCCACCACGGTCACCATGCTCCTGGTCATCGCCGGCTCCGCGTCCGGGTTCGCCCGCGACCTCCTGGTGGCGGGCGTCTTCGGCGCCAGCGCGGGCACCGACGCCTTCATGGTCGCCTGGACCATCCCGGAAACGGCCGCGCCCCTGCTCATAGAAGGCGCGCTGTCGTTCCTGCTCATCCCCTACTTCAGCCGCTCCGTGGAGGAGGGCCGGTCGCTGCGCGAGGTCGTCTGGGCCGCGCTGCCCAAGGCCGTCCTGGCGTTCGTGCTGCTGAGCGCGGCCACGGCCGCCGCCGCGCCGCTCATCGCGCGCGGCCTGGCGCCGGGCATCCAGGAGCACGACCTGGCCACCAGGTGCACCCAGATCACCTCGTTGACCGTGCTGGGCTTCGGGCTGGCCGGGTTCTGCAGCGCCGCGCTGCGCACCCAGCGGATCTTCGGCCCGCCCGCCGCCATCTACCTGGCCTACAACGCCGCCATCGTCGGCGCCATCGCCATCGGCCACGACGGCTGGGGAATCACCGCGGTGGCGTGCGGCGTGGCGGCCGGCGGCCTGCTCATGGCGCTCATCCAGGCCCCGTCCTTCATCCGGCACATCGGAACCCCGGTCAGGACCGGCCTCGCGACGTCGATCTCCTGGACGGTCTTCGCGCCCATCGCCGCCTTCACCCTGCTGCGCCAGGCGCAGGTGTTCGTCGAGCGGTTCGTCGCCTCCTCGCTGCCGCCCGGCTCGATCTCCTACCTGAACTACGCGCAGAAGATCGCCCAGGTGCCCATGGTGGCCTCGCTCATCCTCGCCACGGTCTCCTTCCCGGTCCTGGCCCGCTGCGTCGCCGCCGGTGACGGCGCGGGCGCCGGCCGGCGGGTGCTCGCGGACACGTGGGTGGCCGCCGCGATCGTGCTGCCGGCCACGGCGTTCCTGGTCGCGCACGCGCCCGGCGTGGTGGGCCTGCTGCTGGAGCACGGCGCCTTCACCCCGGACGACACCGCCGCGACGGCGTGGAGCATGCGCCTGTACTGCCTGGGGCTGCTGGGCCAGGCCGTGGTCGGCGTGCTGTGCCGGGTCTACTTCTGCGCTTCCCGGCCCTCCTGGTACCCGGCCGCCGCCATGGCCGCGGGTCTGGCGCTCACCGCGGCCGCCGCGCCGTTCCTGGCGGTCCCGCTCGGGGTGGGCGGGGTCGCGCTGGCCAACGCGGCGGGCATCAGCCTGACGGCCGCGCTCCTGCTGGGCGGGCTCGGCGCGCCGCTGCTGGTGCTGCCCAAGCGCGCACTGCTCGTGTCCGTCGGCCGCCTTTCCGCGGCGGCCGCCGTCGCGGCGGGCGTCTCCTTCCTGGTCCGCCCGATCACCGCGGACCTCTCGTTGATCGTCGCCGTGCCGTGCCAGGCCGCCGTCACCATGGCGGTCTTCGTCACCGCGGCACTACTCACCGGTTCCAGGCGGGACCTCGGCGACGCGCTGAGGCCCCGCGAAGGGGGAGTGCGATTGTGAGCCCAACCAGGCAGCAGGTCCTGATGTACCACTCGGTCGACGACTTCGACGAGGATCCGTACCTCATCACCGTCAGACCCGCCCGTTTCGCCGCGCAGATGGCGTGGCTGCGCGGGCGGGGGCTGCGCGGCGTGTCCATGCGCGAGCTCCTGCGCGCCCAGCGCGAGGGTACGGCCCGCCGCCTCGTCGGCCTCACCTTCGACGACGGGTACGCCGACTTCGCCACCCACGCCCTGCCGGTGCTCCTGCGCCAGGGCTTCACCGCCACGGTCTTCGCCGTCACCGGCCGCCTGGGCGGCGACAACGCCTGGGACCCCCTCGGCCCGCGCAAACCGCTCATGACCGCGAAACAGCTCAGGCAGGTCGCCGGCGAGGGCATGGAGGTCGCCTCCCACACCCAGACGCACCTGTCGCTGGCCGGCGCCCCGACCGGGGACCTCTACCACGAGGTCAAGACCAGCCGCACGGACCTGGAGGCGATACTCGGCCACGAGGTCCTCGGCCTGGCCTACCCGTACGGCCACGCCGACCGCGAGGCCGTCGAGGCGGTACGCGCCGCCGGCTACGCCTACGCCTGCGGCATCAAGCCCGGCGAGGCGGACCGGCTCTGCCTGCCCAGAACCCACGTGAGCGACGACGACCGGCGGCTCCGGCTGACCGTCAAGCGGGCCCTGCACTACTGGAAGTGGGGCCGGCGATGAAGGTGCTGCACGTCATCACCGGGCTGGAGGCGGGCGGGGCCGAGCGGCAGCTGCGCGACCTGGTGGCCAACCACCACGTCACCGCCGAGGTCGCCGCGCTCACGAAGCCGGGCCTGATCAGCCAGGCCATCCAGGCCGAAGGGGTGACCGTCCACCATCTCGGCATGACCGGCAACCGGGACCTGCGCGTCCTGGGCCCGCTGTGGCGGCTGGTCCAGCGCGGCGGCTACGACGTGGTGCACACGCACCTGTTCCGCGCCGGGTTGTACGGCCGCCTGGTCGCCCGGCTGGCCGGCGTGGCCGCGATCGTGGCCAGCGAGCACTCCATCGGCGAGCGGCACCTGGAGGGCCGGCCCATCACCGCGCCGGTGCGCGTCATGGCCCGCGCCGGTGAGCGGCTCGGGCACGTGACGGTCGCGGTGTCGTCGGCGGCGGCCCAGCGGCTGGTCCGGTGGGGGGTGCCCGAGCAGCGGATCGAGGTGATCGCCAACGGGATCGACCCGCGGGCGTTCCGCTTCGACCCGGCCGTGCGGGAGACGACCCGCAGCCGGCTGACGATCCCGCCGCACATCACGGTCGTGGGCGGGGTGGGCAGGCTGGAGCCGGGCAAGCGGTTCGACGTGCTGATCGAGGCCGTGGCCGGGTTGCCGGACACCGTACTGCTGCTGGTGGGGGACGGGCCAGAGCGGGCGAACCTGGTCGCGCACGCGCGCCGGCTGGGGATCGCGCACCGGATGGTGCTGGCCGGGCAGTCCAGCCAGGTTCCGGCGCTGCTGTCGGCCATGGACGTCTTCGCGGCGCCGTCGCAGGAGGAGACGTTCGGTCTCGCCATCGTCGAGGCGCTGGCGTGCGGGCTGCCCGTGCTCTACAGCGCCTGCCCGGCACTGGACGAACTGCCCGCGAGCGCCTCGCCGAACGCGCGGCGGCTGCCCTCGGCGGCGGAGCCGTTCCGTCAGGCCGTGGAGGAGCTCATCGCGGCCGGCGCGCCGCGGCAGCTCCCCCCGCAGGCCGTGGACCACTACGGCATCGGCCATCACGTCAACCGCATCGAAGCGCTGTACCTGCGCGTGCACGAGCAAAGATCCCGATCGAAGACCATCGCGCCAGCCTGGGGAGAGCAACCATGAGCGTGACCCGCCGTGTATCCGCCGCTGCCCGGCGGTGGTGGCCGCAAGGCTGCGCCGTCGTCCTGGGCCTGTGCGCGGGACTCCTGTACACCGCGCTGACCGACCGCGTGTACACCGCCCAGGCGTACGTCGTCGTGGTGGCCGACGCCCCGTCGAGCATCGAGCAGACGACGAAGTTCGCCCAGGCCTTCACCAAGATCGCCACGCAGCCGGCCATCGTCGGCGCCGCGCTGCGTCCCGGCCTCGCCGCCCGCACGGTCGGCGAGCTGCAGCGCACGGTACGCGTCTCCGCCTCCCCCGACGCCCCGATGATCAGCCTGGCCGCCTCCGCACCCGACGCCGCGCAGGCGGCGGGTCAGGCCAACGCGCTGGCCCAGGCGCTCATCACCTACGCCGGCACCCGCGCCACCGACACCGGCGTGCGCATCGCCAACCTGTCCCAGGCCCTGGCGCCCGAAGAACCGTCGGGCCCCGACGCGCTCATCAACCTCACCGTGGGCGGCGCCGCGGGACTCCTGCTCGGCGGCTTGTTCTATCTCGTCACCCCGCCCGCCAAACAGGGCCGTGACAAGGGCGCCGCCCGCGACGAGCCCGCCGCCCGCTCCCGCGAGCGCTCACGCAAGCGGCCGGTCGGCGCATGACGCCCAGCCTCCTGGCCGGCGGCCAGAGCAGCGTCGTGACCGACCCGAGCGCCTTCGCGGCCATGAAGCCGGAATGGGACGCCCTGTACGAGCGCTGCGCCACCTCCACCCCCTTCCAGTCGCACGCCTGGCTCACCTCCTGGTGGCAGTGGTACGGCGGGCGGTCCCGCCTGCACGTCCTGCTGCTGCGCCACCAGGACCGGCTGGTGGCCGCGCTGCCGCTGATGCGCACGCGGCGCTGGGGCTGCCGGGTGCTGAGCCCGCTGGGCGTCGGCCTGTCCGACTACACCGACGTACTCCTGGACGAGGCGCATCGCGACGGCCTCGCCAGGACCGCGAGCGAGGCGCTGCTAGGCCTGCCCGGCTGGGACGTCATGGACTTCCCCGAGGCCCAGCCGGGCGCCGCCCTGGAGACGTTGCACGCGTGCTGGCCGGGCCGCCGGTGGCTCATGGAGGGCTCCTCCTGCCTGTACATGCCCGCCCTTCCGCTGGAGGACCAGCTCGCCGCGCTCGGCACGCGTACGGCCGGCAAGCTCCGCCGCGGCCTCTACAAGATCGACAAGCTGGACCTCCAGGTGCACGCGGTGACCCCGGAACAGGTGCCCGCGGCCATGGAGGACCTCCTGCGCCTGCACGCCCTGCAATGGGCGGGCCGCCCGATCAACAAGGAACACCTCAGCCCCCGCTTCCAGGCCCACCTCACCAGGTCCGCCACCGAGCTCATCGCGACCGGGCGGGCCGCGCTGACGGAGTTCCGGGTCGGCGAGCGCCTCGTGGCCGCCGACTTCTGCCTCATCGGCGCCGACTTCGCCGGTGGCTACCTGTACGGGGCCGACCCCTGGCTGCGTACCCGCGTCGACACCTTCGCCATGGTCCTGCGGCACGGTCTTCGCCAGGCGCACGCGCGCAGGCTGGAGAAGCTGAGCCTGCTGCGCGGAGCCGAGCCGCACAAGGCCAAGTGGGGTGCGAAGGCCATCGGCAACCGGCGCATGATCTTCGGCAGGACCCACCGGGCCGGCCCCTACGCGGCGCTGGTGCGCGCCCGCATCCGCGCCGCCCGCACGCTCAAGGAACGCCTCCCAGCGAAGGCCGGCTCATGACCATCTCCGTCCTGCACGTCAGCCAGCCCGTCGAGGCGGGCGTGGCCGCCTACGTCAGCGCCGCCGCCGCCGACCAGGCCCGGCGCGGCTGGCGGGTCACGGTGGCCGCGCCGTCCCGCGGCACGCTCCCCGACCGGCTCGCCGAGCAGAGGATCCCGCACGTGGCCTGGGAGTCGGCCCGCTCCCCCGTACGCTCGTGCAAGGACGAGACCGTCGCGCTGCGCCGGATCGTCGACGAGCTCGAACCGGACATCATTCACCTGCACTCCGCCAAGGCGGGCCTGGTGGGACGGCTGGCCGTACGGGGCCGGCGGCCCACGCTCTTCCAGCCGCACGGCTGGTCGTGGCTGGCCTGCCGGGGCGCGACGGCCAGGACCGCGATCGCGTGGGAGCGCACCGCCGCGCGCTGGGCGGCCGCGATCGTGTGCGTCGGCGAGGGCGAGGCCGAGGCCGGGGCGGCGCGGGGGGTGGCGGCCCGGCTCGTCGTCGTACGCAACGGCGTCGACCTCGACCACTTCACCCCCGCCGGCATCGAGGCGCAGCTACGGGCCCGCGCCGAACTCGGCGTCCCCGAGCACGCCCGGCTGGCCGTCTGTGTAGGCAGGCTCACCCGCCAGAAGGGCCAGGACCTGCTGCTACGCGCCTGGCCGAGGGTGCTGCGCTCGTGCCCGGACGCGCAACTGGCGCTGGTCGGCGACGGCGAGCTCAAGGCCCAGCTGGAAGCCGACGCGCCCCCCGGAGTCCGCTTCGCCGGCCCCAGCGCCGACGTGCGGCCCTGGTACGCGGCCTGCGACCTGGTGGTCATGCCGTCCCGCTGGGAGGGGCTGCCGCTGACCGCGCTGGAGGCGATGGCCAGCGCGCGTCCCGTCGTCGGATTCGACATCCCCGGTCTGCGCGAGGTGATCGGCGAGGAGACCGGGGCGCTGGTGACGGCCGGCGACCTCAGGGGGCTGGCCTACGCGCTGTCCTCCCGCCTGTCCTCCCACGACGGTACGGCGTGGCGAGAGGGCCAGGTCGCCGCGCTGCTCAGCAAGGAGTTCGACGCCCGGGTGACCATGGAGGTGCTGGCCGGGGTGACCGCCGGAGTGCTCGGGCGAGGCTGACCTCGCCCGAGCGGTCCCGCGTTCAGGTCGGCAGCTCATCCCCTGGTACGGCCGGCGGCATCACCGTGGGGCTGGGCAGGTTGCCCGGCACCTCCAGCTGTACCGGCGGCGGCACGACGACCATCGTCAGCAGGCTCCGCCACAGGCCGACCAGCCAGGTGAACATCGGCTCCCTGGTGACCTGCGGGGGCAGGGTGATGGCCGGGAGGGTGGGCGGCATGGGGTTCCGGATCGAGGGCGGCACGGGGTTGGACGTCACGCCCAGGGGCGGGACCGGCCCGGCCGGCGTCCCGGACGGCGCACCCGGCGCACCCGGCGCACCGGGGTCACCCGCGCCGAGCGGGATCGCGGGCGCGGACGGAAGCGCAGACGGCAGCGCGGACGTGCTGGGCAGCGCCGGCGCCGAAGGCAGCGCCGACGTGCTGGGCAGCGCTGGCGCCGACGGCAACGCCGACGTGCTGGGCAGCGCCGGCGCTGAGGGCAGCGCCGAGGCGCTCGGAAGCGCCGGCGTGGACGGGAGCGCGGGCTTCGACGGCAGCCCCGGCGTGCTGGGCAGCGCGGGCGCCGACGGGAGCGCGGAGGTGCTGGGCAGCGCGGGCTTCACCGGCAGCGCCGAAGCGCTCGGCAACGCGGGTGCGCTTGGAAGCGCCGACGTGCTCGGCAACGCGGGTGCGCTTGGAAGGGCCGATGTGCTCGGCAACGCGGGCTTCGACGGCAGCCCCGACGCGCTGGGCAGCGCGGGCTTGGGCGGCAGCGCGGGCGCGCTCGGCAGCGCCGACGTGGACGGGAGCGCGGGCTTCGACGGCAACGCCGACGTGCTGGGCAGCGCGGGCGCCGACGGGAGGGCCGACGTGCTGGGGAGTGCTGACGTGCTCGGGAGCGGTGGGGTGGTCGGTGTGGGCACGGCCGGGGTCGGCAGCATCTGCTGCAACAGCGTCCGGAACCCCGCCGCCGACCGGGGGTTGGACGAGCACTGCCACACCCCGTGCGGGCAGTAGTCCGACAGCGAGTGGTAGGCGACGTTGTGCCGCCCGATCCAGTCGAGCATCTGCCGGACGTAGGTGGGCCGGTCGCCGTACCGGAACAGGCCCCATTCGGGGAACGACATGGGCTTGCCGTGGGCGGCGGCGAACTCGGCGTGGTGGCGCAGGCCGTACGGCTGGGAGACGTAGGACTGGAAGCCGTCGGAGGGCGGCTGGTCGTAGTTGTCCATGCCGATGATGTCGACGACGTCGTCGCCGGGGTAGCACTCGGTCCACGGGATCGCGTCGCGCCCGCGGTTGGCGGTGAAGTCGAAGCGGAAGCGCTCCCCGGTCACCGACCGCATGCTGGTCACGATCCGCCGCCAGTACGCCTTCCACGCGGTCGGGTCGGGCGCGCATCGGCTGGAGTACGTCGTGCCGTTCATCTCCCAGCCCAGGACGATGATGGAGTCCTCGGCCCCCTCGGCGACCAGCCGGTCGGCCAGCTTCCTGAAGGTGAGGTCGAAGGCGCCGCCGGCTCCGGCGTTCAGCAGCACGGAGACCGCGGCGTCGGAGAGCTTGCCCTCGTTGGGCGCCACCATGGGCACGTTGATCGCGAGGATCCTGCCCGGCTGGGCCGCACGCCACTCGGTCCAGGGCTTCAGGATGAAGTCGGGGCCGTGGAAGGCCGCCCACGTCTCGCCGGGGATGTAGGTCCTGCCGACGGTCACCTCGCGGCCGAGCCAGCGCTCGAAGCCGGGCAGGCGGGCGGCGCCGTGGGCGTCGGAGCCCATGAAGACGCCCAGCGCCGCCCGCTGCTTGGTCACCGCCAGCAGCTTGGGCTCGGGCTCGGCGACCGCGTCCGGCTGTACTGCGACGGCGGCCACGAGCAACATGGCGGCTCCAAGCGCGCCCCTGTGCCTAAGTCCGGGGAACATGTGCCTTCTCATGCGGCTAACTCACCATTCCTGCCCGTCAAAGCATTACTGCGGGCTTCCATTCCCCTTCCTGCTTGATGAGAACATCAAATCCTCTCCGGAATTTCGCAAGCAATGCACAGGATGACCGATTCGCCACATAAGAGCTTTTCGCACCATCTCGTCCCTGACATTGGAGAAACAATAACGCCCGCATGAAAAACAATTCACCGTGTCCATGATAGGAAAGACCGGTGAACGACGCTCCCCAACAGAAGCGGAATAACGATATCCGCAACTGCCTGCCCGTCGCCCCGAGGGCCCCGGCACTGGTCGTCAGGATGGATCGCAACCCATTCCATCACGGCACCCTCGCCGCCATTCGGTCGCTGGGTCGCATGGGCGTCGATGTGCACGCCGTTCTCGAAGGGCCGCACGGTCCAGCGGCCCAGTCGAAATACCTCTCCAGCTGCGGCCACTGGGACACGGCGCCCACCGCGGCCGAGAGCTTTCTCCGCACAATGCTTTCAGCCGCCGACCGCATCGGCGGAAATCCGGTCCTGCTGCCAATGGACGACATCACCGCCATCTATACGGCGCAGCACGCACAGGACCTGTCCCCCAGATTCCGGATATCGAATCCGGCCGGCGAACTCCCCGCCCAGCTCGCCGACAAGCACGCGCTCGCCACCATCTGCGCCCATCTCGGCGTCGCCCACCCGGACACCCACGTGGCCGAGACCCAGGACGACCTGCGCTTCGCCGAGCGCGCCTACGGCTTCCCGATGATGGCCAAGTGGGCCAGGCCCTGGCTGGCCGCCGGCGCCCGCGGCCTGCGCAGCACCACGCTCCTCCAGTCGCACGACCAGCTCCGCGCCCTGGCCGCACGGGCCCCGGAGCAGGACAGCGAACTGCTGCTGCAGCGCTACATCCCGCCGACCCGCGACGCCGACTGGTTCTTCCACGGCTACTTCCGCGAGGACTCCACCTGCGACTTCGCCGGCTCGGGCAGGAAGGAGCGCGCTTACCCCCCGGCCGCCGGGATCACCACGCTCGGCCGCTGGCTGCCCAACCCCGAGATCGACCACACCGCCAGGACCCTCGCCAAATCCCTGCGCTACGCCGGAATCCTCGACATGGACTTCCGCTTCGACGTCAGGGACGGCAAGTACTACCTGCTGGACTTCAATCCCCGCGTCGGCGCGCAGTTCCGCCTCTTCGGCGACTCCAACCGCATCGACGTCATCAGGGCCGCCTATCTGGACCTGACCGGGGAAGACTCAAACTTCGGTTCTCCCCAGTACGGCAGGACGTATCTGGTGGAGAATTACGACCTCCTGCGGAAGCTGGCCAGAAGGCCCGGCGGAAACGGCCGCCGCCGCCCGGGATGGCTGTCGTCCCTGCGCCGGGCCGACGAGCTGGCCTGGTACGCGAGGGACGATGTCAAGCCCTTCACCGGAATGGTGAAACAAACGTTTCTCCGCGCCATGAGGGCATGCACACCAACGATCGAAAGAATGCCATGAACACCGAAACCGTCGACGTCGCGGTCATCGGAGCCGGGCCCTACGGCCTTTCCGTCGCCGCATACGCCATCAGCGCCGGCCTCGAGACCCAGGTCTTCGGCCAGCCGATGAACGCCTGGGACAAGCACATGCCCACCGGCATGCTGCTGAAGTCCGAGCCATTCGCCTCGCACCTCGCCGACCCGGCCGGGGATTACACGCTCGCGGCATACTGCCGTTCGCACGGATTCCCCTATGCCTATGCCCGGCCCACCCCCGTGGAACGTTTCGTCGACTACGGGAAATGGTTCTGCGAGCAGGCCGTCCAGGACCGTGTCACGCCGGTCAACGTGGTGGACGTCGCCAAGCGGGACGAGCTGTTCACCGTCACCCTGGAGACGGGCCGGCAGGTCCAGGCGCGGGCCGTGGTGCTCGCCGTGGGCTTCCTGCCGTTCGCCCGCATTCCGGCGGCGCTGGCCTCGCTGCCGTCGTCGGTGCTGGCCCACAGCTGCCAGCTCAACGATCTCAGCTGCTACGCCGGCGAGAAGGTGGCGGTGATCGGCGCCGGGCAGTCGGCCATCGAGACCGCGTGCCTGCTGCAGGAGGCCGGCGCGTACCCCCATCTGATCGCGCGCACGGCGGCGCTGAAGTGGAACGAGACGCCCGTCGAGGATCGCACGATGCTGGCGCGCTGCCTCGCCCCGCGCTCGGGGCTGGGGACCGGCTGGCGGTCCTGGATGTGGTCGGAGAAGCCCGCGCTGGTGCGCCATCTGCCCGGACGCGTGCGCCGGCGCATCGTGCGCACCACGCTCGGCCCGGCCGGCTCCTGGTGGCTGAAGGACCGCTTCACCAGCGTCCCGACCAGCCTCGGCGCGCAGTTGCGGCGGGCCGTACCGGGTGAAGGGGTCGACCTGCGCCTGCAGGACGGCGCGGGGGGCGTCTTCCACCTGCACGCCGACCGCGTCGTCGCCGCGACGGGGTACGTCGTCGACGTGCGGCGCTTCAGCGTCCTGGAGCCGGGGCTGCGTGACTCCGTCGCGCACGTGGGCCACGCGCCCGTGCTGAGCAGGACGTTCGAGTCCTCCGTGACCGGTCTGTTCGTCGTGGGACTCGCGGCCGCGCCCACGTTCGGCCCGGTCATGCGCTTCGTGCACGGCTCCCGTTTCGCCGCCGCCACGGTCGCCCCCGCGCTGGTCGCGCGGGTGTCCGGCCGCCGTCCTTCCTCCCTCGTCACCGTGGAGCCGTCATGCCGATGACCAACCGCCGCGCCGCGTTCGCGCTCGCCGCGGGTCTGTGCGCGCTCGCCTGGCTGGGTTCTTCCGGTACGGCCGCCGCCACCGCCACCCCGACCATCGTCGTCACCTCGCCCGCGGACACCCCGGTCAGGGCACGGACCCTCGGCACCCCGGTGACGGTCGAGCCGAGGGGCCCCGGCCAGTACTCGATGTCCGTGGTCAGGGCGAGCGACTTCTCCGTCACGGCCCCGGCGGCGCGTACGGGGCCCGGCAGCGCGATGCTGCACGGCGACCCCCACGTCGCGGTCCTGGGCCCGGCCCGCTAGTACGGGTAGTTTTGCGATAGATGATCGGCCTTTGAGGCTGATCGACCGCGCCCGCGGGCACCTTAGGTGCCATGAAGTTCGAGTTCATCATCGGCGGAGCTCTGTTCGTGGGCGCGGTCCCCCCTTTTCCGCTCGACCCCGTTCCCGAGCTCTTCCAGTGGTGCGCTTCCTGGTACACCTCGGCCTGCGAGCGGTCCGCGGGAGTCGCCCGCGGCCGCCTGGCGGCGAACACCGCGCTCGGCACGCTCGGCACACCCTATTCATGGGGCGGCGGCGGGCCCTCAGGAGCCACGTACGGGACCGGCAGGGGAAAGCGCGTCAAAGGCTTCGACTGCGCCGGACTGACCGAGTACGCGTGGTCTCAGGCCGGTGTGGGAATCGGTTCGAGCACCTATGAACAGTGGCGCTCAGGAACCCGGATTCCCAGGACCCGAATTCAGGTCGGTGACCTGGCCTTCTTCGAGACCGATTCCAAGCGCCCAGGTCCTGACCACGTCGGCGTCGCCATCAAAGCGAACCAGATGGTGGTCGCGCCATTCACCGGCGAGGTCGTGCGCATAGAGCCGATCGACCGGCGCAATTTCGTCGGGCTGGTCAGGCCCGCGCGGCAGAAGCCCGGATGATCTTCACGGGCAAAAAGAAATGCCCCTGATCCGGCTCCTCGGGAGTTGGGAGCCGCATCAGGGGCAGCGTCGACTGTTGGTGAGGGAGAGTGCCCGTCTACCGCTCACCAGTCGGTTCGCGTGCGGCCTCCTGACCTGCCGTCACTCGAGGTCCGCGCGAATGCCGGCGCGCTGTCATCGCTGCCAGCGCACCGGCACTTCACACGGACTTTCTAGCGTCCGGCTCAGCCGTCCTTACCCTCGATGTCGGTGAGGCTGGTGTTGTTGGTCAGGAGCTGCAGGTTGATGCGCTCCAGGTGCGCGATCGTCAGGACGTCAACCTCGTTGTTGTTGAGGGCGTGGTTGAGAATCGGAACGACGATCGACGCCGGGCTGTGGGCGTTGCCGACGTTGTCGTCGTTGCCCTTCTCCCACGTGGCCGCAGAAGCTGCGGTGGACGAGGCAGCCAGGAAAGCGCCTGCGGCGAGCGCACCGATGACAATGCGACGAAGCATGTTTACTTCCTCCAGTGTGCGAATGGAATTGGTGGCGCCGCCTGTTGAGTTGGCAGCTGCGCCATGCATGACTACCTTGCCGCGCCACGCATACTAATTCCACCGATCCTTGCCGTATTAAAGTCAAAGACCGCCATGGATTCCTTGGCACAGCAGAAGCAATACAATCAGCCATTCGGCCTTTTCTCAGAGCGCCAAGAAAGGCCGTTGGCCGCCGCCCGATATATGTCCAAATCAGGCCATATCGCACCCCAGGGTCAGGGCTTGGGTTGGGTATCCCCGACGTAAAGCAGCCTGTTGGGCGTATCACGCCGGAGTCCCGATACGACGTTTCTCGTCGACGTCTCCATGAGCACCGACGCGATGTCGGCAGGGGTGGCACGCGGGCTTGTGGCCAGCAACAACGCCACCGCTCCCGAGACGTGCGGCGCGGCCATCGAGGTGCCGCTCGCCGACCGTGCCGAGGTGTCGTCGGTGAACCACGCCGAGTCGACGGCCACCCCCGGAGCGAAGAGGTCCACGCACCGGCCGCCGTTGGAGAACGGGGCCCGCTCGTCCGCGCGCGTGGTGGCCGCGACCGTGATGGCCTCCCTGGCGCCCGAGGGTGAGGCCTCGCAGGCGTCGGCGTTCTGGTTGCCCGCCGACACCACGTACGGGATGCCGGTCGCGATCGAGCTCCGCACGGCACGGTCGATGGTCGAACTCCTGCCGCTCTGCAGGCTGATGTTGACCACGGCGGGGCGCTGGGCGTTGCCGGTCACCCAGTCGATCCCGGCCACGATCTCGGCGGTGGTGCCGTAGCCGGCGCAGTCGAGCACGCGTACACCGACCAGCGTGACGTCCTTGGCCACGCCGTAGGTGGCGCCGCCGAGGATGCCGGCCACGTGCGTGCCGTGGCCGTAGCAGTCCTGGGCGACGAGGTCGGAGTCCACGGCGTCGTAGCCGTAGCGGGCCCTGCCGCCGAACTCCGTGTGCGAGAGCCGCAGGCCGCTGTCGATGACGTACGCCGTGACCCCGGCCGCGCTGCCGCCGCGCACGCCGACGCCGTCCAGGGGCAGGCGGCGCTGGTTGACCCGGTCGAGGCCCCAGGGGCTCGCCTGGGAGGTGAACACCTGGTTGTGCTCGATCGTGGCCACGCGCCGGTCGGCGGCCAGCTTCGCGGCCTGCTCAGCGGTCATGGACGCGGAGAACCCCCGCAGGGCCGAGGCGTAGATGTGGTGAACCTCGCCGCCGTACTGCTTCGCCAGGGCGGCGGCCTGGGTCTCGACGCCCGCCTCGTCGCCGTCCGGCGGGAGCCGTAGCGCCACGACGAAAACGTCGCGGTCGACGGCGCCGCGCACGGGAGGCGCGGCGAGCAGCCCCAGGCACAGGGCGAGGCAGGCTGCGGAGAATCTGGCCCAGATCACATGCGTCTCATTTCTACGATCGGCAGGCGCGGCGCCGGCCCTGAGGGCCCGCGCCGCGCCTGCGTTTCACGTGATGGTCTGGGGGTTTTTCGGGGAGTTCGTCAGTCGCGCACGGCTACCGAGGCGCCGCACCTGTCGCCCTCGCACGTGCCCGGCCAGCGCGTGGCCACCTTGCCGTTGCCGAGTTCGCCGCGCTTGACCTGGACGCGCACGCGGATCTCGCGGGTGGCTCCGGGTTCGAGCGTGCCCTTCCAGGTGAGGGCGGAGCGCGTACGGGAGTCGGGACGAGGGTTGATCGCCCGCACCTTCGCGTCGTCGAGCACGTCGTCCAGGCGCATCGACAGGTGGTAGGGAAGGGCCGTCTGGCCGCTGTTGTGGATGCGCGTGGTGAACGTCAGGCGCTCTCCCTTGCCGACGCGGTTGGGGGCCGTGTGGGAGACGCGTACCTGTCCGGGGGTCAGGAGGTCGATGCGGTGGTCCTCCACCTCACCGGTGGCCGCCCAGCCGGTGGGCACGCTCACCTCGGCGGCGGCCTCGGCCAGGCGCAGGCGCAGCCACGACGGGCCCGGCTTGGCGTCGTGCGGCGGCGCCCAGGTCAGGACCGCGCGCGCGGAGCCGGCCGGCAGCACGGCCGAGGCCCGCTCGGACGGCTGGAAGCGGCCGTCGCGGTCGAAGTCCACCCATCCGGCCAGCACGCCCGACGACGCGGTCCGCACGGGCACCGTGAGCTGGAGGCGGCTGTCCTGCCTGGCCTCCAGGCGTCCTGCCGAGGCGTCGTCCTGGTCCTCGTCGAGCCGGCGCGGCGTGAAGCTCACCGTGCCCGGCCGGTCGGACGTGGCAGAGGCGCCGATCGACTGGTCGGAGATGGAGTGGGAGGCGGCGCCGTACGAGGGAGGGGCGTCGGAGTCGTCCTGCTCGAAGGTGACGCGGAAGACTCCCCACATGAACGGGTCGCCGGCGGGCAGCGTCCGGCGGACGTTACGCGCGCGCACGTCGACGGTGAACGAGGAGACCATGCCGTTGACCTGCGCGGTGCCGCACATGTAGACGACGCCGCAGGTGGTCTCGCGCTGGCGGCCGCCGGCGTTCGGCACGATGGCCTGCTGGTCGACCTCGAAGCCGGGGAAGCCCGCGATCTTGCTGAACGTCGGCCGGGACGGGGTGCCGCCCGACAGGCGCAGCCCGGTCCAGTACTCCTCCCGGTTGCCCGCGGAATCCACCGTCGCGCCGCCGGTGCCCGCGACGTGCAGGCGCGGGTTGCGCACCGGGCTGGAGAACCTGAACGTCAGGGTGACGACGTCACTCCAGCCGTTCGGCCGGACCGCGAACCCCTCGTAGAGGTCGCTGATTCCGGCGGCGGCCTTGGCGTTGACCGGGTCCAGGTACTCGTCGGGCGGGGCGCCCGGGTCGGCGCGCAGGGTCTCGGCCTTGGCCACCCGCGTGCCGTACGCCATCTTCTTCTCGACCGTCATGATGATGCCCGACGGTGCGACGCCGCGGGCGCTCCCGGCCGTGTTCGCCATCGTCCAGGTGTTGCGCTTGCCCTTCGACGCAACCCCTGTCCCGTGGCTCGTCGAGGGTCTTTCCTGATCTACGGCAAGTGCCCCCGGGGAGCCCAGCGTGCTGATTAGCATCGCCGCCATGACGTTGACCACCGCGACACGCCGCAATCCACCCCATACGGAAACCACACTTATTACCCTTCCGTCCTCGACGCAGGTTCTGTACTTTCGCGCGCTCTTGCGGAGGCAGACCAAGGAGGCACTACTGCGGATCAGCAGAGAAAGTGAGCTCCGATATCAGCTGGCCTCGCTGAGGCGCGATCAGCGCCGCCAGTACGGCGGATCGCCCTGACGAATCCTGCCAGCGCGGAACACGTGGAGAACCGGCCGAAAGCATATCCAGATCAAAAACATCTTCAGTTCCCGGCGATGCGCCACACATATCCAGAAATGCCCACATATCGACGGCAGCGGGTGACGGCGGTGCTCTGCCCCCGTACATGAGCCTTTACACCGGGCTCGGGCGGGCACCGCGGGCCGCTTTTCAGACCGGCCAAGCTATCGAGCCGGTCGCGGCCATTCCACTACGCTTGGTTGCCGTGTCGGGGTATTACCAGCCCTTGAAGGCCGTGGTCTATTGCCGTGGGGCCGCCATGAGAAATCCCAGGAATCGCCCCGCCATTCACCGGCCCCCTTCCCCACCGCTGCACTAACCCCGCTCTCTCCCCATAGCCGCGCGCCCCCGCCCAGGCACCCCCTCCATGCGGGCTCTGCCTCGCGGTCGGTCGCGTGGAGCCGGGCTCGCCGCGTGACCCTGCCGGGTACTCCGCCGCATGCCTTGCGAGTCCCCCGGCGTGTGCGGGCGGCCAGGCGGTGCGGGTGGCCGGGCGGCCCATCCGGCGGGGTTGGGTTCTGGGGGTTCAGGGGGTGGGGGTTGGGGGTTGTCTGGTGGCGTAGTCGTGGCGCCATTGTTCGGCGGCTTCGATCATGGCCTCGCCCACGTGGCCGAAGAACTGGCCGATGTCCTGGAGGCGGGTGCCGGCCGGGGTGGTGTCGCCCAGGACCTGGGCGCCGTCCCGGGCGAAGTCGGCCAGCAGGATGTTCTGGCGGGCGCTGGCCGTCCAGCCGCGGAACCAGGCGTCGGCGTCGATGACGTAGCGGTCGCGCCGCCGGCGGGGGTCGCGTTCGCGGCGGATGAGCTCCTGCTGCTCCAGTTCGCCCACGGCCTTGGAGATGGACGCGGGGCTCACCTGGAGACGCTGGACCAGTTCCGCGGCGGTCAGGCTGCCGCTGTCGGTGACGTACAGGCACGTGAGGACTCTGGCGGTCATCCGGGGCAGGCCCGTGGCGACCATGATGCCGGTGAACCGCTCCTCCAGGTCGTGCACGGCCTGGGGGTCACGGCCGGGGGTGGCCCTGTCCGCCACGCGCGCGGGAGGGGGCGGGGTGGGCTTGCTGCGGCGGGCGCGGCCCTGGGTGGCGCGCTGGGCCTGGGCCGCTCGGTAGCCGGACGGGCCGCCGTTGCGGGCCACCTCCCTGGTGACGGTGGAGATGGGGCGGTCCAGCAGGCCCGCGATCTCCGTGTACGTGTGTCCCTTCGCCAGGCCGTCGGCGATCGTCTGCCGGTCCTCCTGGGTCAGCCTGCCTCCGGGCATCGGTCCCGCCTTTCGTGTCCTGTCCGCCTGCCGTCCCCCATTCTTGCGTTCGACTTCACTCCATTGCAAGCCAGCCGCACCCGTTCTTGCATTTAGCTTCAGTCTCATTGCAAGATACTTCACCATCTAGCTGTATAGTCGCCGGATCTAGCAGTTCTTGTGTTGACGAAACATCAAACGCAAGATAGCTTTCAGTTATTCGCAAAATGGTGAACGGAGCCCCTCATGACTTCCTTCCTCGCCCCCGTGCGCACCTGGCACCGTCCGTTGCTGGTGTGCGCGGCGCTCATGCTCGGCCTGATGCTGGTCGCCGGCGTCGGGCTCGTGGTGGACGACCGGACCCTGCTGAACGAGTCGGTGTGGATCAAGCCGCTCAAGTTCGGCTTCGCCTTCGCCCTGTACGCCCTCACGCTGGCCTGGCTGTCCACCAAGCTGACCAGGGGCAGGCGGCTCGGCCGGTGGGTGGGCACCGTGTTCGCGGTGACCTCGGTCGTGGAGGTCGGCGCCATCACGGCCCAGGCGGCACGCGGCACCTTCAGCCACTTCAACGCCGACCTGACCGATCCGGTCACCGCGGCGCTGGTGCCGATCCTCACCTACGGCGTCATGATCATTCTGATCGCGCAGCTGGTCCTCGGGGTCGTCGTGCTGATCCAGCGCACCGGCGGCGCGGCACTGAACCGGGCCATCCGCACCGGGCTGGCGCTGGCCACCTTCGGCATGGTCCTGCCCATCTACTGGCTCGTCGCCCAGGTCACCCCCCGTACGGTCACCGACGCCAACGGCAGGCAGGTGCCCATGTACCAGGGCCACGGCATCGGCGACCCCGACGGCAACGGCATGTTCCTCACCGGCTGGAGCGTGACCGGCGGCGACTTCCGGGTGCCCCACTTCTTCGCCCTGCACGGCATCCAGGTGCTCCTCCTGCTCGCCGCGGCGCTGGCCGCGCTGGCCGCCAAGCGGGCCTGGTTGCGCCCCGAGAAGGTCCGCGCCCGGCTCGTCGGCAGCGCCGCCCTCGGCTACACGGGGCTGGTCGCGGTGGTGACCTGGCAGGCGGTACGCGGCCAGTCCCTGATCCACCCGGACGCCTCCACCCTCCTCGCCCTGGCCGCGGTGCTGCTGATCGCCGCGCTGGCCGCCGCGGGGTCGGTCGTGGCCGGCCGGCGGGCGTTCAGCTGACCCGCTGCCCGTCTCTGGGCACGGCGAACGCCCCCACCAGAGCGACCACCGCCGCACCCGCCCCGAGCACGAAGGCCAGACCGAAGCCCGCCTCGGCGGGTATGCCGGTGGCGGGGTCGAGGCGGGCGGCCAGGATCGACAGCCCGGCCTGACTGCCCAGCGTCTCCCCCAGGGTCCTGGCCAGAGTGCTGATGCCCGTGGACACCCCGGTCTCGCCCGGGGCGACCGCCCGGACGATCAGGCTGGTCATGGCGGTGAACGCGAGCCCGTACCCGACTCCCATGACGGCACTGGCGGCCATGAGCTGCCAGGGCTCGCGGTGCCACAGGGCCAGCGCGGCGACGGACAGCGCCATGACGAGAGCGCCGCCGATGATCACGGCACGGGGCGGCAGGACCCGCTCCAGTGCCCCGGCGGCCGGGCCGGCGACGAGGAAGGCCAGCGCGGTGGGCAGCAGGTACAGGCCGGCCTGGGCGGTGGTGCCGCCGAAGCCGTACCCCGTCTCGACGGGCAGCGTCACCAACTGGGGGACCACGACGAAGACCACCACGCTGGAGAAGCCGACCGCCAGGGCGATCAGCGACGGCGCCAGCACCACCCGGCGGCGCAGCAGCGCCATGTCGACGAACGGCCGCGGGTGGCGGGACTCGTACCGGATCCATCCGGCGGCGCCGGCCACGGCGAACGCGAGCAGCGGTGTGACGCGCCAGGACAGCCAGCCGTCGTCGGCGGCGTAGGTGACCGACAGCAGCAGGGCCACGACCGAGGCGGCGAACAGCAGGACCCCGACGACGTCGAGCGCGCCGCCGAGGCGGAGGTCGGAGCCGGGGATGACCAGCCGCGCGGCCACCGTGGCGACGAGCATCGCCGCCCCGGCGCCGAGCAGCCAGCGGTGCGAGAAGGCGTCGGCCAGGCCGCCGCCGACCAGGTAGCCGATGAGCCCGCCCGCGGTGGCCACGCCGCCGATCGTGCCGATGGCGACACCGACGGAGCGCGCCGGCAGAACCTCGCGGGCCAAGCCGTACGCCAGCGGGTAGATCCCGGCTCCCACACCGAGCAGGAGCTGACCGGCGATCATCACCGGCAGGCCCGGGGCCAGGCCGGACACAAGGGCGCCGGCGGCCATGACGGCGAAGGTCCAGGTGACCACGCGCCGCTTGCCGTACATGTCGCCCAGCCGCCCGGCGACCGGGGTCGCGATCGAGGCGGCGAGGAGGAAGCCGGTGAACAGCCACGCGGCGGCGGACGGCGAGGCGCCGAGATCGGCCTGGAAGCGGACGAGGCCGGGCACGATGGCCGAGCCGAGCGTCGTGTAGATCAGTACCCCGGCCAGCAGAACGAGTAGCGTCGGCATACGAAGGCCTCCTGTATGAACGTTTATGCACTACGATGAAGAGGTCACCCAGGAATCTGAGGAGAGTCCGTGCCGCCTCGCTCGCGCGCCACCGTCGCGACGCCCGCCAAGAAGCCGCCCGCGGAGCGCATCCTGGCCGCCGCGGAGGAGCTGTTCTTCACCCAGGGCTTCAAGGGCACGAGCGTCAGGGACATCACGGCGGCCAGCGGCCTGACGCCCGCCGCGCTCTACAACCACTTCCCCTCCAAGGAAGAGGTCCTGTTCACGCTGGTCAGCCGGGCGACGGACGAGGGTGAGCGGATGCTCAACGACGCGGTCGCCGCCGCGGCGGCCGATCCGGAGAGCCAGCTGAGGGCGCTGGCGTACGCCTCGGCCCTCTTTCACGCCCGCCACCGCGCCTCGGCCATGATCGCCACGTTCGAGTACGTCCATCTGCCCGAGGCCCAGCGGGCGGTCATCGTCGAGCGCCGCCGCGGCCTGCGGACCCGGCTGGAGCGCACGCTGGAGCACGGCGTTCGCTCGGGGGTCTTCGAGCTACCCGCCATGCGCGGTGACGCGACCAAGCTCACCGCCACGGCGATCGTCAACCTGGTCCTGCGGGCGACCGAGTTCTTCGGCCCGTTCCCGGCGGTCAAGGACGAGGAGCTGGCCGGGCTCCACGCCGACCTGGCCTGCCGGATGGTGCTGGCGCGCTAGGCGCGTACCCAGCCGCCGTCGACGAAGAGGGCCTGGCCCGTCACGTAACGGGCCTCGTCCGAGGCCAGCCAACAGACCGCGTTCGCGATCTCCTCCGGCCGGCCCATCCTGGCGATCGGCTGGGTGGCCGTCTGTTTGGCGGCGATCTCCCGCAGGTTGCCGTGGTCGGCCATCTCGGTGTCGACGAAGCCGGGGCAGACGGCGTTCGCGCGGATGCCGCTGCGGCCGAGTTCGACGGCGAGCGCCCTGGTCAGCGAGAGCAGGCCGCCCTTGGAGGCGTCGTAGGCGATCTGCCCGAAGAAGCCGATCACGGCCACGGAGCAGATGTTGACGATCGCGCCCGTGCCCGAGCGCGCGAGGTGGTCGAGCGCCGCCTGGCTGAGCACGAACGGGGCGCGCAGGTTGACCGCGAGCACCCGGTCCCAGTCCTCCAGCGTGTAGTCGCGGATCTTGGCGCGGGCTCCGGTGGCCGCGTTGTTGACCAGGATGTCGAGGCCGCCGAGGCGTTCGGCCGCCTGCGCGACGACGGCCCTGGCCGCGCCGGCGTCGGAGACGTCGGCCTCCTGGACGATGCCCTTCCCGCCGTCGCGCTCGATCCGCGCGAGCGTCGCCCGCGCGCCCTCGGCGTCGAGGTCGCACAGGGCGACCCGCGCGCCCTCCGCCGCCATCCGGGTGGCGATGGCCGCGCCGATGCCGCGCGCCGCTCCCGTGACCAATGCGGTACGGCCGGCCAGAGTCATGCCCCGCCTCCTTCCATGATCGGCTCCTCCTGGTGGCGCAATCGCCATTCGCTGCGCCCGCGGCGCCGGTAGTCGGTGGTGAACCAGCGCGGCACGTTGTGGGTGGCGCCGCCGTCCACGAGCTGCGCGGTCCCGGTGACGAAGGAGCTGTCGTCCCCGGCGAGGAACGCGACCGCGGCGGCCACGTCCTCGGGGCGCCCGACCCGGCCGAGCGGCGTCTGCGACTCGATGAGCCGGTCCATGCCCTGGTCCAGCAGGTTCTTGGTCATCGCGGTTGCCGTGACCCCCGGCATCACCGCGTTGACCCGCACGCCGTGGGCGCCGAGCTCGCCGGCCATGACCTGGACCAGCATGTTGAGCGCGGCCTTGGTGGCGCAGTAGGCGGAGAACAGGGCGGCGGGGGCGACCGCGCCGTTGGAGGAGTTGACGATGATCGATCCGCCGCGGCCTCCCTCGGCCATGTGCCTGGCGGCGGTCTGGCACACCAGGAAGGTGCCGGTCAGGTTGACGGCGACGTGCCGGTTCCAGGTGTCCAGGGGCAGGTCGATGAAGGCGTCGACGCGGCCCCAGCCGGCGTTGGCGAAGCAGATGTCGAGTCTGCCGTGCGCTTCCACCGTCTCGGCGAAGACCCGCTCGACCTGCTCGGGGTCGGTCTGGTCCATCGTGGCCGCCCGCACGCCGAGTCCTTCGCCGCGCAGGCCCGCGGCCACGCGTTCCGCTGCCGCGCCGTCCCGGTCGGCGACGACGACCGCGGCTCCTTGCCCGGCGAGCTTGCGCGCGGTGGCGGCGCCGATCCCGCCGGCGCCGCCGGTGATCAGCGCGACCCGGTCGCGCAGTGGGGTGTGCATAAGCGTCTCCATGAATAATCGTTCATACTTGCTTGAGGCGGGTGCGGCGGACTTTGAGCCCGGCGGCCTCGCGGTCCCAGGTGTCGGGCGTGACGCCCTCGCGGCGCAGGCGCCGCTTCTCGATCTTGCTGGTGGGGGTCTTGGGCAGCTCGCCCAGCACGCGCACGTACCGGGGCACCATGAAGTGCGGGAGCCGTTCCAGGAGAAACTCCAGGAGGTCGCGCGGGTCGAGACGCGCGCCGTCGACGGGCGCCACGGCGGCGAGCACGTCGTCCTCCCCGTCACCGCTCGGCACCGCGACGGCCGCGGCCTCCCGGACCGACGGATGGCGCAGGATCTCCGCCTCGACCTCGCTGGAGGAGATGTTCTCCCCGCGCCGCCTGATCGCGTCCTTGATCCGGTCGACGAAGAAGTAGTCGCCGTGTTCGTCCCTGCGGAAGGCGTCGCCGGTGTGGAACCAGCCGTTGCGCCAGGCCGCCGCCGTCGCCTCGGGGGCGCCGAGGTAGCCGCTGGTCATCGCCCAGGGCAGGTCGGTGCGGATGACGAGCTCGCCGATCTCCCCCTGGGGGACCTCCTGGTCGTGGTCGTCGACCACGCGTACCTGGACGCCCGGCCGGGGCCGGCCGCAGCTGCCCGGGGTGGCCGGGTTGAGCTCGGAGACGAGCGGCACGCTCACCTCGGTCATGTTGAACACCGTGAGGATGTCGCAGCCGAAGCGGCGGGCGAACTCCCCCGCGTTGTCCGTGAGCGGGACCAGGTAGACCAGCCGGAGCGTGGTGTCGCGCTCGCCCGGCCGGGGCGGTTGCTTGAGCAGGAACGTCGCCATGACGCCGAGGAGCGTGCAGCAGGTGGCGCCGGTGCGCTCGATGACGTCCCAGAACGAGCTCGTGTCGAAGGACTCGGCCAGCACCACGGACGCGCCCACGATCAGCGCGCCCGCGATGTCCTGCAGCCCGCCGCCGTGGAAGATCGGCAGGCTGGTGAGGCAGCGGTCGTCGGCCGACAGGTGTTCCTCGACGGCGGTGACGGTGGCCCACAGGTGCACGTAGGAGGAGATCACGCCCTTGGAGGGGCCGGTGGTGCCCGAGGTGAAGATCACCGCGTACGGGTCCCACGGCTGGGCCGGGCACTCCTCGGGCTCGTCAAGCTCCTCGGGATGCAGTACGGCGACGCCGTGCGCACCAACCCCTGGCAGCGGCGCGCACGGGCCGCCGGCCACGACGACGTGCTCCACCCCGGGCAGGTCGAGGCCGGCCAGCCGGTCGGCCAGGTCCGCGTGCACGACGACGACCTTCGGCCGGACGAGCGTGAGCACGTGCGCCAGGATGTCGCCTCGGTAGGCGGTGTTGACGGGGACGAACACGGCGCCGAGCTGGTTGGCGCCGAACCACACGCGCAGGATCTCCGGCCCGTTGGGCAGCCACACGAGCACGTGGTCGCCCGCGGTCACCCCCAGGGAGCGCAGGCCGCTCGCGGCGGAGAGCGTCTCGTCCCAGGCGTCGCCGTACGTCCACGCCGTCCCGTCGGCGAAGGCGACGAAGGGCCGGTCGGGTTCCTGGCGTGCCCGATCCCGCAGAAGCAGCGGAAGCACGCACTGTTCGCGGGGTGGGAGCTTCGCTGTCATCGCTCTCCCTGAACGGTGGCAAATGTATGAACGTTTGTATAGCATGCTGCCATTCAGACAGACAATACCTGGCCAAATAACCCTCAGTTAGTCATGTACGATCGTTCATATTGAGGAGTCCCGGATGATCGAGAAGACCGCTGACGCCGTCGTGGTCGGCGGCGGCCTGTCCGGCCTCACCGCCGCCTACCGGCTGGCCTCCGGCGGCGTGGACACGGTCGTCCTGGAGGCGGGCGAGCGCGTCGGCGGCCGTGTGTGGAACATCCCCCTCGCCGGTGACAAGGCCACCGAGGCCGGCGCCATGTACGTGTGCGCGAGCCAGCGGGAGATCCTCACCCTCGCGGCCGAGCTGGGCGTCGAGCTCTTCCCCTCCTTCAAGGACGGCATCGGCGTCGCCCACCTCGGGGGCCGCCGCTTCGAGTACGCGAACGGCCTGCCCGACCTGCCCCAGGACGCGGTCCGCGAGTACGCCGGCGCGCTCAAGGCCATGGAGCGCATCGATCACGACGACCCGCGCCTCGATGCCATCGACCTCGCCGCCTGGCGGGACGAGCGGATCCACGACCCGCTGGCCAGGCAGTTGTTCGACTGCTCGGTCTCCGCGTGGTTCGCCGCGCCGCCGGACGAGATCTCCTTCGCCTACGCGCTGCACGCCACCGCCACCTGCGGGGGGATCCGGCCGATGCTGCGCGACCAGGACTCCGTGCTGAGGTTCGCCGCCGGGTCGCAGGCGCTGCCTGACGCGCTGGCGGCGTACCTGGGCGAGCGGGTGTGTCTCGGCGAGCCGGTCCGCGAGGTCGAGCGGGACGGGAGCGGCGTCGTGGTCGGCACGCCCGGCCTGCGCGTGCGGGCCCGCCGGGTGATCATGGCGATCGGGCCGGCCGCGACCGGGCCCGTCTCCTTCCGTCCCGGGCTGCCGCCCGCGCGTACGGCGCTGGCCGAAGGCTGGGTGCGGGGGCCGCTGATCAAGACCAACGTGGTCTACGACGAGCCGTTCTGGCGGAAGCACGGGCTCTCGGGCTCCGGGTTCACCGATCTGGGCGCGGTGCCCGGCTTCCTGGACGCCTCGCCGCCGGACGGCTCACCCGGGGTGCTCGCGCTCACCGCCTTCACCTTCTCCGAGCGGCATTTCCGCGGCAACCCGCCGGCCTTCTCCACCGACCATCAGGTACGGCGCGCCGCCACCCTGGAAGCCCTGGCCGCCTGCCTGGGTCCCGAGGCGGCCCGGCCGGTGGCGTACCTGGAGACCGACTGGCGGCGGCAGCCGTACGTCTTCGGCTGTCAGGGTGGGTTGCGGCCCGGCGCGCTCACCGCGGCGGGACCCGCGCCGCACGCGCCCGCCGGCGGCCTGCACTGGGCCGGGACGGAGAGCGCCGACCGGTGGACGGGCTGGATGAACGGCGCGGTCCAGGCGGGCGAGCGCTGCGCCCGCGAGGTCCTCGACCGGCTCTGAGGAGAGATCATGACCGAGATCCAGCCGTTCGGCGACGACCCGTCGGGCTACCGCGAGGTGCCCTTCGCCAGGAACCTCGCGGTGTCCTTCCCCATCGACACCGCGGGTTTCCTGCGCTTTTCCGAGGACGGGCAGTTGCTCGACTGGACGCTCACCTACGACGAGACGTTGTATGTCATCGAGGGCGAGCTGACCGTGACCGAGGGCGGGCGGGCCGTGCGGGTCGCCGCGGGGTCCGCGTGCTTCATCGGCGCGGGCGCGACGGTCGGCTATCAGGCGACCGCGGGCACCCGCGCCTTCTTCGTGATCCGCCCGCGAGTCATCCGTCCGCGGCCGTGAGACGCTCGCGCCTGACCCGGATGCCGGCCGCCTCGCGATCCCAGGTGTCCGCGGTGACCCCGGCGGCGCGCAACACGTGCTTGCGCACCTTGTTCGTCGGCGTCTTGGGCAGCTCGGCCACCACGCGGACATAGCGCGGCACCATGTAGTGCGGCATGTGCTCCACGCAGAAGGCCACGAACCCGGCGGGATCGACCGTCTGGCCGGGGACCGGCGCCACGACCACGAGCACCTCGTCCTCGCCGTGCTCGCTCGGCACCGCGACGGCGGCCACCTCCCTGACTCCGGGGTACGCGGCGGCGCCGGTCTCCAGCTCGAAGGAGGAGATGTTCTCGCCCCGGCGGCGGATGGCGTCCTTGACCCGGTCGACGAAGAAGTACTCGCCGTCCGGCTCACGGCGGAAGGCGTCGCCGGTGTGGAACCAGCCGTTGCGCCAGGCCGCCGCGCTGGCATCGGGCATCGCGTGGTAGCCGTGGTTCATGGCCCAGGGCGCGGCCGTCCTGACGATCATCTCGCCGGTCTCGCCGTCGGGCACCTCCCGGTCGTGGGCGTCCACCAGCCGCACCTCCACGCCGGCGCGCACCCGGCCGCAGGCCCCCGCCCTGTCCGGGTTGCGCTCCGACAGCAGCGGCGTGCTGACCTCGGTCATGTTGAACAGCGTGTAGACGTCGACGCCGAAACGCCGGGCGAAGGCTTGGGCGTTCTCCCCGAGCGGCACCATGCAGACGGTACGCAGCGGGTGGTCCCGGTCGTCCGGTCCCGGCTCGCGTGCGGCCAGGAACGAGGTCATGGCGCCCAGCAGCGTGCAGGCGGTGGTGCCCGTACGCCGGACCAGTTCCCAGAACGAGCGGGTGTCGAAGCCGTCCACCACCGCCACCGAGGCGCCGACGTACAGGGCCAGGGCGACGCCGATCGTGCCGCCGCCGTGGAAGAGCGGCAACTGGACCAGGTACCGGTCCCCCGCGTCGATGACGCCGGCCGAGGCGGCCACCGCCGTCGTCCACAGGTGCGCGTACGAGCACAGCACGCCCTTGCTCGCCCCGGTCGTGCCGGAGGTGTAGAGCACGCCGTAGGTGTCCCAGGGCCGCGGCGTGTACGTCGAGACCCGGCGCGGGGCGGCGGGGAGGTCACCGACCGGCACCGTGTCGAGGCCGGTGACCTCGGGCGCGGCGTGACCGGGGACCAGCACGGTACGCAGCGCCGCCGTCTCCACCGAGGCCAGCCTGGGCGCCAGGGTGGGATGGACGACCGCGAGCCGGGCGCCGGAGTTGGCCAGCACGTGCTCCAGGAACCTGCCGCGCAGGGCGGTGTTGACCGGCACGTACACGGCGCCGAGCTCGTTGAGCCCGAACCAGGTGCGCAGGGCGTCCGGCCCGTTGGGCAGCCAGGAGACGACGAGGTCGCCGGGCCGTACGCCGTGCTCGTGCAGGACCTCGGCCATGGCCAGGGTCTCGTGGAGCACCCGCGCGCCCGTCCACTCCTCGCCGTCCTGGAAGACGGCGAAGACCTCGCCGGGACGCTCCTCGGCGCGGCGGCGCAGCACCAAAGGCACCACGCACTCCGCGGCCTCCGGGGTGGTGGTGAAGGCGGTGCTCATGCCGCCGCCCCCAGCACGCGGGTGGCGTTGGTGTAAAGCCAGCGGCGCACGGTGCCCTCGTCGAGCGGCAGCGCGCGTACCTCGTCGGCCAGTTCGCCCGCGGACATCTCGTGCACCCAGCCGACGCTGCCGAACAGGACCTTGTTCCTGATCGTGGCCCGGCCGTGGGCCAGCAGCGGCTCCCAGCCGGAGCCCGGGGCCGCCATGTGCAGCGGCCGGTGGGTGGAGAACTCCAGGTAGACGTTGGGATGGCGCTGGCAGAGCGCGACCATCTCCATCATCCAGGGCCAGCCGCCGTGACCGGCGACGATCACCAGGTCCGGATGGGCCCGCGCGATCGCGTCCAGTTGCCGCCACGCGCAGTGGTCCACGGGCACCCGGGGCGAGAGGTTGTGCCCGGCGTGGATCCAGACCGGCACGCCCAGGCGCTCGGCCTCGGCGTAGACCGCCCGGCTGGCGGCCGAGAGCGGGTCGGCGACGTCGGTGAAGTGCGTCACCGACACCCCGCCCATGCCGAGGTCGCCGACGCACCTGCGCATCTCCTTGAGCGCCGCCTGCTCGTCGCGCAGGCTCAGCCCCGCCCAGGCGCGCAGCCGGTCCGGGTGGCGGCGGGCGAAGGCGGCCGCCCGGTCGTTGAGCAGCCCGCCCGAACGCAGCGGCGTCATGCCGCCGTGGATCACCTGCAGCGCCACCCCACCGGCGGCCAGGTCCTCCACGTACCGGTCGATGTCCACGTCCAGCCGGCCCGTGGACAGCAGCAGCCGCACCACCTCGTCCGGTCCGCGCCCCAGCGCCTTCTGGTACGCCGCGTGCTCGACCCCCGCCAGCCCGCAGAACCGCCGCCCGAACAGCCGCAGGTAGTTCGGGCAGTCGGCGGCGAACCAGCTCAGGTACGACTCCCACGACTCGGCGTCGAGCACGACCCCGGCCATGTCGATGACCGCGTTGTCACTCACTGGGCAGGCCCCTCAAGGATGGTGATGAGGCAGACGCATTCGCCGGGATCGCCGCCGATGTTCTGGGTGAGCGCGAGCCTGCGCCCGTTGTCGATCTGCCGTTCCCCGGCCTCGCCGCGCAGCTGCAGCCAGCTCTCGAAGATCATCCTGATGCCGGAGGCGCCGAGCGGGTGCCCGAACGCCTTCAGCCCGCCGTCCGGGTTGACCGGCAGCGCGCCGTCGCGGTCGAAGACCCCGCCCACCATGTCCTTCCAGGCGGTGCCGCGGGCGGAGAAGCCCAGGTCCTCCATCAGGACGATCTCGGTGATGGTGAAGCAGTCGTGCACCTCGGCGAAGGACAGCTCCGCCCGCGGGTCACGGATGCCCGCCTGCGCGTACGCGCTGCGCGCGGCGGCCACCGCCTCGGGGAAGGAGGAGAAGTCGTGGCCGGGGTCCATGGCGCCGGTACCCTGGCCGGCCGCCAGGGCCAGCGCCTTCACCAGGACGGGTTTGTCGGTGTAGCGGCGCGCGTCCTCGGTTCTGGTGATCACGACGGCGGCGGCGCCGTCGGCCAGCCCACCGCAGTCGAGCAGGCTCAGCTTCCCGGCCAGCAGCGGCTGCCGGTCGATCACCTCCTTGGGGATCTCCCGCTGGAAGTAGGCGCGGGGGTTGAGCGCGCCGTTGCGGTGGTTCTTCCACGCGACGTGGGTCATGGCCGCGCGCAGGTCGGCGTCGGCCACGCCGTGGCGCTGCGCGTAGCCGGTGGCCAGGTAGCCGAAGGTGCCGGGGGGCGTGTGCGGCACCGCCGTACCGTCGTCGAAGAACTCGAAGAACGGGATGCCGGCCTGTCCCGAGTCCATGACCTTCTCCACGCCGATCGCCATGACCACGTCGTACGCGCCGGCGGCCACGGCGTAGCAGGCGTTGCGGAAGGCGTCGGCGCCGGTGGCGCAGAAGTTCTCGACCCGGGTGACGGGCTTGTTGTCCAGCTTGAGCGGCTTGGACAGCGCGGTGCCCGCGTGCCCGGAGCCGAACGTGCCCAGCCAGAACGCGTCCACGTCGGCCAGGTCGATGCCCGCCGACGCGGCGGCCTCGTTGGCGGCGGCGATGAGCAGGTCGTCTGCCCCGGCGTCGCGGCGCTCGCCGAAACGTGTGCATCCGGCGCCCACCACGGCCACTCTGCCGGTGATTCCTCTGTCGGCCATCAGTACTGCTCCCCTCGTTCCGGGCGGGCCTTCCAGTAGTAGTTGTGCACGCCGTCGCGGCTGTGTGTCCTGCGTACGGCCATGCGCACCCGCAGCCCGGTCCGCGCGCTGTCCGGCACCGTGTCGGTGAACTCGCACTGCAGCCGGCCGCCGCCGTCGAAGTCGACGGTTCCGTAGACCAGCGGCGGGTTCGGCGACCAGGCAAGCCGGTCCACGGTGGCGATCGAGACGGTGGCGGGCATGCCGGCCACCGGGTCGGGCCGCATCTGGTCGAGCGCGCGGCAGGAGCCGCACACGCGCTGGGGCGGCAGGTGGCGGGTGTCGCAGGCGAGGCAGCGCGAGCCGACGAGGCCGAGCTTCCACGCGCCGATCCGCCGGGCGGCGGGGGCGGCGAGCTGGGGCGGCAGCGGGCGGCGCATGGGCTCGCGCGGCAGGAATCCGCGCCAGGTGGCGTAGGTGGCGTAGCTCAGGTCGTCGCTGGAGTGCTCGATCTGGGCGGCCGTCGGCCAGGCGCTGCGCCGCCGGGCGAGCAGGTCGGTGGTGCGGAACAGGAGCGCGTCGGCGCCTTCCGTCAGGACCACGAGCGCGATCACCTCGCCCGGTCCGGCCCGGTCCAGGATCGCGGCCAGGCGCAGCGCGAGGTGGGCGGTGCCGGTCTCACCGACCGAGTCGAGCAGGTCGTCGGCCGCCGCCCGCTCCTCGACGCCGGCGGCGGCGCGGACCGCGGCGGCGATCCGCCTGCTCGCACCGGTGACGACGAGGTGGTCGACGTCGGCCGCGGTCAAGCCGGCGGACTTCAGCGCCTCCTCCAGCACCAGCCGCCCGGCGGGCACGTGGACCTCCTCGACGAAGCGGTCCTCCCAGTGGCGGGAGTGCCGCTCGCCGGGCTCGCGCCAGCGGCTCAGGAACTCCTCGGTCCTGGCCGCGTCGCCGATCCACTCCGCCACGACCTCGCCATCTGTACCCACGACGAGCGCCGCGGCGCCGTCGCCGCCGTCGCGTTCGTCGGCGCCGCCGGGCAGGCCGGCACGGATGTCGGACAGGACGACGAGCGTGGGCGGGCCCGCGTGCAGTCCGGCCCGCAGGGCGCCGACGCCGGAGCGCACCGCGCCGCACATGTCGACCGCGGGCACGGAGGAATCGAGCGACAGCACCGCGTGTACGGCGGCGGCGTTGGATCTGTCCAGATACACCGGGTCCGCGGTGGCGAAGTAGAGACCCCGCACCGCCTCCGGCCCCGGCAGGCCGTGCAACGCCACCCTGGCCGCCTCCGCGCCCATGGTGGTGGTGTCCTCGTCGTAGGAGGCGACCGTCCTGGAGCCGGTCGCCGGCCTGGTGCCGAGCGCCTCCCCGATGCGCGAGCGGCGGATCCGGTGCGCAGGGAGGTAGCCCCCGTACGCCATGATTCCAGCCAAGATTGAACTCCTTGCTCTATGAACGTTCATTCATATTAAGCATTTGGAGCCGGGTTGGCCAGGGGCAGGCCCAGAAGAGCCGCCGCGTTGTCGTGCAGCCAGGCCCGCTCGTGCCGCTCCTCCAGGCCCAGCCCGCGCACGGCGGCGATCGAGCGCTCCTGGGTGGAGGCGTGGGTCCAGGCCGCGCTGCCGAACACCACCCGGCGGCGCAGCGCCCCCCGCAGATGGAACAGCAGCGGCTCCCACCCGGAGCCGGGGACCGCCATCGCCCGCGGGTCGTGCCCCGAGGTGTCGAGATAGACGTTGGGCTGGCGCATCATCACCGCCACCAGCTCTCCCACGTACGGCCAGCCGCCGTGCCCGGCCACGACCGGCATCTCCGGATAGCGCCCGGCGACCAGGTCCAGCTCGGCCGGGGTGGTCATCGGGCTGGTGCGCGACAGGTTCAGCCCGCAGTGCAGCCACAGCGGCAGCCCCAGGCCGGCGACGTGCCGGTAGACCAGGTGACTCGCGGGGTCGTCGGCGGGCACGCCCGCGGCGAAGGGCAGCATGACCACCCCGCGCATGCCGAGCGCCACGCACCGGTCGATCTCGGCGACCGCCGCGGCGGGGTCACGCGCGTCGACGCCGCACCAGCCGCTCAGCAGGTCCGGATGCCGGGCGGCGCGCTCGGCCACCCGGTCGTTCACGCTCTCGCCGCCGGGCAGGCGGTAGGGGGAGCCGTGCAGAACCTGGTGGCGGACGCCGGCGGCGCGCAGCCGTTCCACGTGGGCGCCGGGGTCGACGGCCAGCCCGTCCGCCAGCGCGGCGAGGGCCGGCCCGGGGTCGCGGGCGAGCTGTTCGCGGGTGCGCGCGGGGTCGAGGCCGGCCACCACGCTCATGGCGCCCGCCAGGAACTCCAGGAAGTGCGGCGCGTCCGCCGACAGCCCGCGCAGCAGCGCCAGCCATGAGCCGGAGTCGTGGACGCCGTCACAGATGTCGATGACCGGCTGATCTGTATGAACACTCATTTATATGATGGTGGCAGAAAGGGGCCGACATGGACAGACGGATCTCGGGACGGCTCGTGCACGCCTGCCTCGCCGGCGCCCGCCGCCGCGGCCTCGACGTCGGCCGGGCGCTCGCCCGCTCGGACATCGAGCCGGAGGCCCGCACGGTCACCACGCGGCAGTACGCCCGCCTGGTCCGGCACCTCTGGACCGCCCTCGACGACGAGTTGCTCGGGTTCGGCCCGGCCCCGAGCCGGCTCGGCACCTTCGCGACCATGGCGGCGCTCGCCGTGCACGGCCACGACCTGCGCACCGCGCTGCTGCGCGGGGCCGCCTTCTACGACCTGTTCGCCATCGGGGTGACGATCAGGCTGGTGGAGAGCGGGCCGGAGGCGCGGCTGGAGTTCACGCTGACCGGGTTCCCCCAGCCCGCCGATCACCTGGTCGAGCTCGTGCTGGGGGCGTGGCATCGGTTCGCGAGCTGGCTGGTAGGGGGCGGGCTGGAGCTGCGGCGGGCGGAGTTTCCGCATGGGCGGCCGCCGTACGTGCTGGAGTACGACGCCTTCTACGGGTGCGGGTGCCTGTTCGGGCGGGCGCGGCCCGCGATCGGGTTCGACCGGGCGGCGCTCGACCGGCCGGTGCTGCGCGACGAGGCGGCGCTGACGCCGTTCCTGCGGCGCTACCCGGCCGAGCTGGTCGAGCGCGGGGACTACTCGGGCGACGTCGCCGGGCAGGTCAGGAGGGTGCTCGCCGAGGGCGGTCCTGACCTGGCCTCGACCGCCGCCCGGCTGGCCGTCAGCCCCGCCGGCCTACGGCACCGCCTGCGCGCCGAAGGCACCTCCTACCAGCGCGTACGCGACCGGTTCAGGCGGGACGCCGCGGTGTCCGCGCTGGCCCGCGGCGACCTGTCCATCGAGGAGCTGAGCAGGCGGCTCGGGTTCTCGGAGCCGAGCGCGTTCCACCGCGCGTTCAAACGCTGGACCGGCACCACCCCGCGCGCCTACCGGCCATAAGACCGCTGGGACACCAGGGTCAGGGATCGCGGACGGCAGGGTCATTGGCCGGATCCGCCGCCGTTCCTAGCGTCGGGACCGTGGAAGCCCTCATCTTCGACGCCGTGCGCACGCCGCGCGGCCTCAGCAAACGCGGCGCGCTGCGCGGCATCCGCCCCGTCGACCTCGCCGCGCAGGTCCTGCGCGCCCTGGCCGACCGCAACCACCTGGACGGCCCGCAGGTCGACGACGTCATCCTCGGCTGTGTCAGCCCCGTCGGCGAGCAGGGCAGCGACATCGCCCGCATCGCCGCCCTCGTGGCCGGGCTCGACCTCGACACCCCCGGCGTACAGATCGACCGGTTCTGCGGATCGGGCCTGGAGGCGGTGAACCTGGCGGCCATGAAGATCCGGTCGGGGTTCGAGGACCTGGTGGTGGCGGGCGGCGTGGAGTCGATGTCCCGCGTGCCCATGGGCTCGACCGGCGGCGCCTGGATGGACGATCCGGAGACGGCGCTGCGTACCGGGTACGTGCCGCAGGGCGTGGCCATCGACCTGCTGGCGACGCTGGAGGGCTACACCCGCGAGGAGGTGGACGCCTACGCGCTGTCGTCACAGCGCCGTGCCACGCGGGCCAGGGACAAGGGGTACTTCGACCGCTCGCTCGTCGCGGTGACCGGTGCCGACGGCCTCGCCGTACTGGATCATGACGATGCGATCAGGCCCCGGACCACGATGGAGGGGCTGGCCGGGCTGTCGCCGAGCTTCGCCCAGGCGGGCGAGACGTTCGACGCGGTCGCCATCGGCCGCTACCCGCAGGTCGAGCGGGTCGAGCACATCCACACGGCGGGCAACTCCTCCCAGATCGTGGACGGCGCCGCCGCCATGCTGATCGGCGGCGCGGCCGCGGGCGAACGGCTGGGCCTCACGCCCCGCGCCAGGATCGTCGCGACCGCCGTGGTCGGCACCGAGCCGACGCTGATGTTCACCGGCCCGGTCCCCGCCACCCGCAAGGCGCTGGCCAGGGCCGGCCTCACGCTCGACGACATCGACCTCTTCGAGGTCAACGAGGCGTTCGCGGCCGTGGTGCTCAAGTACGCCCGCGACCTGGACCTCTCCCCCGACCGGATCAACGTCAACGGCGGCGCGATCGCGCTCGGGCACCCGCTCGGCGCCACCGGCTGCATCATCCTCGGCACCCTGCTGGACGAGCTGGAGCGCCGGAACCTGAGGCGCGGCCTGGCCACCCTGTGCGTGGGCGCCGGCATGGGCATCGCCACGATCATCGAGAGGGACGTGTGATGGCGATCGGCTACCACCGCGATGACGACGGCATCGTCACGCTCACGCTCGACCGGCACGACCGCCCGGTCAACACGCTCGACGCCGCCTTCGGCACCGCCCTGACCGGGGCGCTCGACCGCCTGGAGTCGGAGCGCGAGCACGTCACCGGCGTCATCGTCGCCTCGGCGAAGTCCACCTTCGCCGTCGGCGCCGACCTCGACCAGGTCCATGCCCTCACCCCCGCGGACGCGCCCGGGTTCGCCGGGCAGCTCGACCGGACCAAGGACGCCTTCCGCAGGCTGGAGCGCCTCGGCCGGCCCGTAGTGGCCGCGATCGGCGGGACCGCGCTCGGCGGCGGGCTGGAACTGGCCCTCGCCTGCCACCACCGCCTCTGCGCCGACGACCCGGCGATCCGCCTCGGCCTGCCCGAGGTCACGTTCGGGCTGCTGCCCGGCGGTGGCGGGGTGGTGCGGGCCGTCCGCCTGCTGGGCCCCGCCGCCGCCCTGCCCCTGCTCATGGAGGGAGAACGGCTGCCGCCCCACCGGGCGCTCGACGCCGGGCTCGTGGACCGGCTCGTCCCGGCCCGCGAACTGATCGGGGAGGCCCGCGCGTGGATCGCCGCCCACCCCGAAGCCACGCAGCCGTGGGACGACCCCGCGCACCCGGCCCCCGCCGCTCCCCCGCGTTTCTTCGAGACCGCCGCCGCCCGCCTGTACGCCAGGACCCACGGCACCCTGCCCGCCCAGGAGCGGATCCTGGCCTGCGTGGCGGAGGCCGTCCGGGTGGACGTCGACACCGCCCTGCGTACCGAGACCCGGCACCTGGTCGCGCTCGCCACCGGCCAGGTGGCCAAGAACCTGATCGGCTGCCACTGGTACGCCCGCAACGAGGTCACCAGGCGGGCCCGGTCCACCGGCGGGGTCCGGCGGCTCGGCGTGATCGGCGCCGGGATGATGGGCGCCGGGATCGCGGCGGTCGCCGCCGCCGCGGGCATCGAGGTGGTACTCACCGACGTGAACGCGGAGGCGACCGAGCGCGGGCACGACGAGGTCGTACGCCGGCTGCGGCGGCAGGTCGCCCAGGGCAGGATGAGCGCCGCCGCCTGCGGCACGGCCGTCGACCACCTCGCCGGGCCCGGCACCGAGATCGCCGGGTGCGACCTCGTGGTCGAGGCCGTCTTCGAGGACCGCGCGCTCAAACGCCGCGTGCTGGCCGGAGCCGAGGACGGCACCGCGGTGCTCGCCTCGAACACCTCCACGCTGCCGATCACCGGGCTGGCCGAGGGCCTGCGGGCCCCCGGTGACCTGGTGGGCCTGCACTTCATCTCGCCGGTGGAGCGCGTACCCCTGCTGGAGGTCGTGCGCGGCGAGCGGACCGGGGACGCCGCGCTCGCGCTGGCCTTCGCCTTCGCCCGGCAGATCGGCAAGACGCCGATCCTCGTCAACGACGGTCCCGGTTTCTACACTTCGCGGGTGTTCGTCTCCTACACCGCCGAGGGCGCGGCCATGCTCGCGGAGGGCGTTCCGGCGGCGCTCGTGGAGAACGCCGCCCGCCGGGCGGGCATGGCCGTGGGCCCGCTGGCCGTCAGCGACGAGGTCGCCCTGGCCACCATGCTCAGGGTGCGCCGCCAGAACGAGGCGGACGCGGCGGCCGACGGCCGCGAGCTGGGCCACGCGACCGCCTACGGCGTCTTCACCTGGATGGTCGAGGAGATGAACCGGCCGGGCCGGGCCGGAGGCGGCGGCTTCTACGACTACCCCGATCGGGCGCGCAAGCGCCTGTGGCCGGGGCTGGCCGAGCGCTTCGGCGGCGACCGGCCGATCCCCGAGCGGGATGTGCGCGAGCGGCTGCTGTTCGCGCAGGCGCTGGAGAGCGTGCGCGCCCTGGAGGACGGAATCCTGACCTCCACCGCCGACGCGAACGTCGGCAGCGTGCTCGGCCTCGCCTTCGCGCCGTGGTCGGGCGGCACACTCCAGTTCGTCAACCAGTACGGCCCGCGCGCCTTCACCGAACGCGCCGACCGGCTGGCCGACGCCTATGGCGAGCACCTGCGCCCGCCGTCCCTGCTACGGGGTCGGACCGAGCCCTTCTGACAGGACGGGCAGTTCCAGCCGCGACGGATACAGCACGCTGTGGTGCACGGTCTGGTGGGCGACCACCCCGGCGGCGTCGGAGCCGACCGGCTCGCCGGTGTTCATGTTGCGGTCGTAGGCGGGGAAGTCGCTGCTGGTGATCTCCAGGCGGACGCGGTGCCCGGCCGGGAATCGCCACGCGGTGTGGCCGAGGCCGATGGTGTACTCCTCGACCGTTCCCGGCTCCAGGAGTTGCTCGATGTCCGGTCCGTGCCGGTGGCGGGCGCGTTGCACGCCACCGGCCGCGGCCAGCGCGCGGCCGTCGGGGAAGACGTCGACGAGCTTGGCGGTGAAGTCGGTGTCGCGGGCCGACGACGCCGCGAACAGCCGTACCGACACCTGGCCCGCCACGTCGAGCGGTTCGTCCAGGACGGGCGAGGTGTAGCACAGCACGTCGGGGCGCTCCTCCAGCCGGGAGCGGTCGAGCGGGCCCGGCACCAGCCGGCCCAGGTTGACCACCCGGCCGCCGCGGGTGGGGACGGGGTCGTCCGGGTCGTAGGCGTAGTGGTCGGGGTGCTCGTCCGCCGGAGGCTGGGCGCCCAGGCGGCCGTCGTCCGCCAGGTACAGCGTCCTGAGCTCGCCCGGCGGCGGCCACCGGTCCGCGTCGCGCCACTCGTCGGCGCCCATGAGGAAGTACCGCACGGCGGGCGCCGCGGACGGGGCGCCCCGCACGTGTTCGTCGAAGAAGGCCAGGTGCTGGGCGGACAGGCCGAGCACCGTGGCGTCGCCGCGGGCGGAGAAGCTGACCTCGCCCTGGCAGTAGCCGAGCCGGCCGTCGTGCGACCAGGGGCCCACGATGAGCCGGTGCCGGTCGCCGTGGATCGCGCGCAGGCGCAGGAAGCTCTCGATGGTGGAGTCGCAGTGGTTGTCGAACCAGCCGGTGACGCTCAGGGCGGGCACCTCGACGGCCTCGTAGGCGAACGACTCGGCGATGCCCGGCGTGCCGTACGCCAGCATCTTCCCCACGTCGAGCGGGAAGCCCGGCACCGCGGCGAACTGCGGCAGGTCCTTCAGCGGCAGCGTGCGCAGGGCGGCGGCCGGGTCGGTGGCGAACTCCCACAGCTCGTAGGCGGCGCCGGGGTCGGCGGGACGCCCGGCGGCCCGCTCGCGCTCCAGCCAGTCCATGGCCATGAACGCCAGCCACGCCATGACCTCGTTGACCCGCATGACGCCGCCGGCGGCGCGGTCGAGTTCGGCGCTGCTGGTCATCCCGGGCGCGATCGCGCGCAGGTGCGGCGGGCGTTCGGCGGCGCCGAGCAGTTGCACGATCCCGAGGTAGGAGGCCCCGGCCATGACGACGTTGCCGTCGCACCACGGCTGCGCCGCGGCCCATTCGACGCTGTCGTGGGTGTCGCGGGCCTCCTGCTCGGCCATGAAGATCGTCCACTCGCCGTCGGAGCCCGCCCGGCCGCGCGTGTCCTGCACGACGCAGGCGTAGTCGCCCTGCACGCACTCCAGCGGGCGCAGGAAGTCGTTGTTGGTCCCCGTCCGTCCGTACGGCGTGCGGATCAGCACGGCGGGGCGGCGGCGCCCGTCGTCCGGCATCCAGACGTCGCCGCGCAGCACGACGCCGTCGCGCATGGGCATCTCCGCATCGCGCACGATGGTGATCGGGGCCTTCACAGCACGGCCTTGTAAACGGCCTCGACCAGCGACTTGACCCGGAAGTCGCCGCCTTCCAGCAGCTCGGAGCCGCGGTTGGGCACGTAGCCGAACCCCAGCCCGCGCTCGGGGTCGGCGAAGGCGAACGAGCCGGTGGCGCCGCTGCCGCCGAACAGGCCCTTGAGGTGCTCGGGCGCGGGCCAGAAGGGCCCGCCGGGAACGAGGAAGCCGAGCCCCCAGGCGGTGCGGACCTTGAGGAGTTCGTCGATGCCGTCCGACTCCGGGGTACGGATCTTGTCGAGCAGCCAGGGCGAGAAGAGCCGGACGCCGTCGACCTCGCCGATCATGGCGGCGAAGTAGCGGGCCAGGGAGTGGGCGGAGGCGACGCCGTCCATGGAGGGGCTCTCCACCTGGTAGGTGCGGGGGTTGTTGGAGTCGTCCCACTCCTGGGTGACGCTGCCGTAGAACGCGCGGAAGCTCAGGGTGTCCGGGTCGCCGAGCGCCTGGACGAAGTCCGCCATCTCCGGCACCTGCATGCCGAGCTGGACGGACTGCTCGTCCGGCAGGACCATCTTGGCCAGCCGGGGCAGCGCGGCGTCGGGCACGCGGACGTAGCAGTCGAGGCCGAGCGGGCCGGTGATCTCCGCTTCGAGGAACGCGCTCAGCGTCATCCCGGACACGCGGCGGACGATCTCCCCTGCGAGGTGGCCGATGGTGACGCCGTGGTAGCCGTGCCGGGTGCCGGGCGGCCATTCCGGGGCGGCCGCGGCGAGGGTCTCGGTGATCGGGGTCCAGTCGCGCAGGTCCTCCCAGGTGACCGGGCGCATGTGCATGCTGGGCAGTCCGGCGCGGTGGGCGAGCAGGGTGCGGACGGTGATGCCGCTCTTGCCGTTCTGGGCGAACTCGGGCCAGTAGCGGGTCACCGGCGCCTCCAGGTCCACCTCCCCGCGTTCGACCAGCCGCAGCAGCGCGCCCGACGCGAACGTCTTGCAGGTGGAGGCGATGGCGGCCAGCGTGTCCCGTTCCCAGGGGCGGTGGGTGGCGGGGTCGGCCTCGCCGCCCCACAGGTCGACGACGGGGCGGCCGTGCCGGTAGACGGCGAGCCCGGCGCCGACCTCGCCGCTGTCGGTGAAGTTGCGCTCGAACGCCTCGCGGACGGCCTCGAAACCGGGGGCGGCGGTGCCTTGGACATGGGTCATGGCGGATTCCTTCCACGTCTCTACCGACCGGTCGGTCGATACAACGACAATATCGACCGACCGGTCGGGCGGCAACTGTCGGGGTCGCCGGGCGGCCTGCCTACCCAGCGCGTTCGAGCAGGGCCCGCACCTCGTCCGCCTCGGGCACGCCGAGCTCGCCGTACAGGTCAAGGGCCAGCCGCCCGTGCTCGCGGGCCTGGCCGGAGTGCCCCAGCGTGAGGTGGGCGCGGGCCAGGCCGTCGTGCGCGCGGGCCTGCTCAGGCCGGTTGCGGGAGGCGTCGGCCAGCGCGAGCGCCGCCGCGTGCTCCTCGACCGCCCGTGCGGGATCGTCGGCCGCCTCGGCCAGCCCGTTGAGCGCGGTCGCCTCGTCGGTGATGTTGCCCAGCTTGCGGTAGAGCGCGGCGGCCTCCTGGTGCCGGGTGCGCGCCTGGTCGAGCAGGCCCTGGTGGCGCGCGACGACGCCGAGGTGGTTGAGCACCAGCGCCTCGCCGCCCGGGTTGCCGATCTTGCGGTGCAGCGCCAGCGCCACGTCGAGGTGCCTGCGGGCCTCCTCCTGGCGCCCGGCCCGGTCGAGGACGAGGGCGAGGTAGCCGAGGACGTGGGCCTCTCCCCACGTGTCCGCGCCGATGCGGGTCAGGTCAAGCGCCCGCTTGAGGTACTGCTCCGCCTGCTCGTCCTGGCGCCTGCGCTGGGCGACGTTGCCCAGGGTCAGCAGGGCCCGCGCCTCCTCGTGCGGCTGCTCGCACGCCTCCAGCGCCTGGTTCGCGTGCGCCTCCGCCTGCTCGTAGCGGCCGAGGCGCCAGTACGTCCAGGACAGGTCGGTCAGCGCCTGCGCCTCGAAGCCGTGGCTGCCGAGCTTGCGACTGCGCCGCAGGACCAGGTCGTGCAGGGTCAGGGCGTCGTCGTGGTGCGCCTGCCGGTCGAGGTACGGCCGCAGCGCCAGGCCCATGAACCCGAGGCAGACCTCCGGGCCGTGCAACGCGGTCACGATGATGTTGGAGCGCTCGGCGTCGAGCCAGGTGAGCGCCTCATCGGCGTCGCGGATGGGCGGAATCGGGGACTGCGGCTGCGGGATGCCCTCGCGCTGCACGATGCTGTCGGGGAAGAGCCGGTCCATCGCCGCCCGCGAGCGGTGCAGGTAGTAGACGAGCAATTGCAGGATCGCGCCGTCGTCGGCGCCGAGCGAGCGGGCGTGCTCGCGCAGCAGGTCGTGGAAGGTGTACCTGCCGGGTTCGAGCTGCAGGAGCATGTGGGCGTCCAGCAGGCTTTCGAGCAGTTCCTCCGCCTCGTCCTCGGGAATCCCGGCCAGGGCGGCGGCGCCGTTCGGGTCGATGTCGCGGCCGGGGACCAGCCCGAGCAGGCGGAACATCCGCTGCTCGTCCTCGTGGAGCTGCTCGTAGGAGATGCTGAACGCGGCCGACACCCCGTCCAGCAGCCGTCGCTGGTCGCGCAGTTTGCCGGCCAGGTAGGCGACCGTCCAGCGCTGGCGGTGCTGCAGGCGGGCCGCCGAGATCCGGATGGCGAGCGGCAGGTATCCGCACAGCTCCAGCACCTCGCGGACCGCGTCGGGTTCGTCCCGCGCGCGGTCGCCGACGATCCGGCCGAACAGCTCGACGGCGTCGCGCTCGCCCAGGACCTCGACGGACAGGGCGCGGGCGCCGTCCAGGCCGACCAGTCGCCGCCTGCTGGTGACCAGGACCAGGGTGTCCGAGCCGCCGGGCAGCAGGGGGCGTACCTGGTCGGCGTCGAGGGCGTTGTCGAGAACGACGAGCACCCGGCGGCCGGCCAGCTCGGCCCGCCACAGGGCGCTGCGCTCGGCCGGGGTCGCCGGGATCTGGTCGACGGGCACGCCAAGCTGGCGCAGCAGGGCCTCCAGCGCGGCGGCGGAGTCGACCGGCGTACTGCCCGCGGTGTGGGCCTGCAGATCGAGGAAGAGCTGGCCGTCCGGGTAGCGGCCGGTCAGCTGGTGCGCCACGTGTACGGCGAGCGCGGTCTTGCCGATCCCGGCCATGCCGTCGATCGTGACGAGCGCCGCCTCCTGCTCGTCGGCGAGCCGTTCCAGCTCAGCGGTACGTCCGGAGAAATCCGGAATGTCGTAAGGCAGGAAGGTCCGCCGCGGCGGCGCGGCCGGTGCCGGCGGCTGGACGGGTTCGGCGGCCTCGGCCAGGCGCAGCGAAGGATCGTCGTTCAGCACCGCCCGCTCCAGCTCGGCGAACACGTGCCCGGGGTCCAGCCCCTGCTCGTCGGCCAGCGCCGTACGGTAGGCGCGCGCCGCGGCCAGGGCGTCGGCCTGCCGGCCCGAGCGGTGCAGGGCCAGGACCAGGTGGCCGTTCAGCTTCTCCCTGATCGGGTTGGCGGTGACCTGGGCGGCCAGGTCGTCGAGCAGTTCCGCGTGGCGACCGGCGGCCAGTTCGGTCTCGGCCAGGCGTTCGTAGGCGGTCAATCGCCGGTCGTTCCAGAGGTCGCGGGCTCCGGCGACATAGTGCGCGTGCACGTCCTCCAGGGCTTCGCCGTTCCACAGCTTCAGCGCCCCGCGCAGGTCGCCGAGCGTCACCAGTTCGGTGAACTCCTGCGCGTCCACCTGACCCTGCGCCGGGTTCACGACGTAGCCGCCGGCGCGGGTCTCCAGCAGGTCGCCGTCGCCCGCGCCGCGCAGCGCCTTGCGGATCGCGGTGATCGAGGCGTGGACCTGTGAGCGGGCGGTGTCGGGCTGGTCGTAGCCCCACATGGCCTCGATCAGCCGGTCGATGCTGATGACCCGTCCGGCATTCAGCAGAAGATAGGCCAGCACCGCGCGATGACGCGGGGCGATGCCCGCGAGCGGACCCCCGTCGACGATCACCTGGACCGGCCCGAGAAGCGTAAACCGCACCATTGTCACCCCATCGTCGACGCATAGCGAATGTATCAACTCGGGCGACCAATCTGTTCTCACAGCAACAACGACGAAAGAGGACAAAATGGAAGCCCGGATGAAGAACCCCGCGACGATCATTCCCGCCGCGATGAAGCCGATCATGGAGCTGATGAAGGCCGCGCAGTCGCAGGGCCTGCCCCAGGAACTGCTGGAGATGATCCACCTGCGCGTCAGCCAGGTCAACGGGTGCAGCTTCTGCGTCGACGCCGGCCTCAAGAACCTGCGCAAGCTCGGCGAGAGCGACGACCGCATCGGCCTGGTCGCCGCCTGGCGCGAGGCGCCGTACTACACCGACTCCGAGCGGGCCGCGCTGGCGCTGGCCGAGGCCGCCACCCGGCTGGCCGACCGCCCCGATTCCGTCTCCGACGAGATCTGGAACGACGCCGCCGACCACTTCGACGAGCAGCAGCTCGCCGCGATCCTGCTCATGATCGCCACCACGAACCTCTTCAACCGCCTCAACGCCCCGATCCGCCAGGTCGCCGGCACCTGGTAAAACCCCGTTCGGAGCTCACCATGGACGTCGCCGCGGTCATCGGCACCGGCCACGCCTGCGAGCGCCTGGCGCTCAAGGTCCTCTGACTCACGCCATGGCCGAGAGGTACCCGCTCGACTTGCGGATCCACCAGGAGTACAGGACGCTCATCGGCCCGCCGGGCATCTTCCTGCCCGGCCGGTTGGCGATCTCGTCACCGGCCAGCCTGGCGGGCAGGCGCAGTTGCCTGGACCGGGTCCGCTCGTAGCCCCGCAGGTCACCGAGCGAGCGGGTCAGCAGCCAGGCGTCTTCGATCGCCTGGTTCGTGCCCTGGGCGAGGCTGGGGGGCATCGTGTGGGCCGAGTCGCCCAGAAGCGTGGTGGGCCCGCGCCCCCAGACCGCCGGCACCTTGTGCCGCCAGTGCGGGAACGCCTCCATCTCGGTCACCGACGACAGCACCTCGGGGACCAGGCCCTTCCACTCGCCGAAGACCTCCTTGAGCCGGCCGATCGGGTCGACCTCGTCCAGCCAGAGCGGACGGCCGGGCCCTGTGCGCAGCTCGAACCAGTTCAGCACCCTGCCGGGTCCCGCCGGGGTCAGGCCCATCATGCCCTCCTTGCCGGTGATGACCAGGGAGCGCCCGGTGTCGACCAGTTCCAGGGGTACGTCGGCGAAGGTCTGCCAGGTGACCCATTCGGTACGCCGGGCCGGATCCTCCTTCCCCAGCGCGCGCCGTACCGCGGAGTTGCGGCCGTCGGCGCCGATCAGGACGTCGCCGCGGACCGTGCTCCCGTCGGCCAGCGTGACCTCGGCCCGGTCGGGGTCGACCCCCACGACCTCGCTCCCGTAGCGGACCGGCACCCCTTCGACCAGGCGTTCGACCAGGTCCCGGCGGGCGATGTGCACGCTGGGAGCGCCGTACTCGCGTTCGGGACGCAAGAGGTCGATCTTCATCAGCGGTACGCCCTCCGGCGACCATCCCTCCAGCACCGTCAGCCGGCTGCCCAGGTCGGTCGGATCCGCCCCGAGCTCGCGCAGGATACGGATCGAACCCGGCCACAACGTGACGGAGCCGCCCTTCGTCCGCAGCTCCGGCGCCCGCTCAAGGATCTCCACGTCGTGTCCGGCGGCCGCGAGCGAGCGCGCCGCGACCAATCCACCCGGTCCCGCGCCTATGATGATGATTCTGATACGCATAGTATCTGATACTAGGAGTCTCACTTATGGCGCGCAAGCCCGATCCGGAAGTCGACGTCCGCATCAAGCAGGCGGCGACCACTCTGATCTTCACGAAGGGCCTGGACTTCACCATGGACGAGGTGGCCGAGGCCGCCTCCGTGGGCAGGGCGAGCGTGTTCCGCCGCTACGCCACCAAACGGGACCTTCTGCTGGCCGCGCTCGGCTCGGCCATGGACGCCAAGGTGGCGATGCCCGACACCGGATCGTTCGCCGGTGACCTGCGCGTGGTCGTCACCGAGACGATGGAGGCCTGGAAGGCCATGGGCCACACCGCCAGGCAGATGTACGGCGAGGCCGGCCGCGACCCCGCCGTAGCCGAGATCCTGCGCGAGGCGATGCGGTCGAGGATGGCCCGCTCATGGGAGATCTACGACAACGCCCTCGCCCGCGGCGAGGTACGCGAGGACGCCGACCTGTGGCTGCTGAGCGACATGTTCGTCGGCGTGGTCGTCTACCGGGGCCTGCTGGAGAAGGAGCTGCCCACCGTGGAGGCCGTCGTCGAGGCCCTGCTGCACGGCTTCGCCCCCCGCTGACCCGCTCAGCAGACTCCGGGCAGCGAGCAGACCTTTGCGGCCATCTTCCTGGCGTCCTTGGTCAGCCCGCCCGGGTTGTAGGAGCCGTCGGAGGTCGTGTAGATCATCAGGGCGCTGCCCCTGCGCGCGACGACGCCGGTGATCGTCTCGTTCACGCTGCCGTCCTGCCAGGTCTGGTAGCCCATTCCGATCGACTCGTCGCCCGCCTTGGCCGGGCTCATCCGCCACCGGATCTTGAGAGCGGGAGAGGCCGGGTCCCCCTTGCGCGCGCACCGCTTGACCTCGGCGCGCAGCTGGGCGAACGCGGCGTGGGCGGCGCGCGGGCTCTTGTACAGGACGAGTTGTTCTGACGCGCCGCTCGGGGCGCTGGTCCAGAGCGTGATCGTGCGGGCCGCCAGGCGGCCGCGGTCGGCGGCGCGCCGGTGGACGCACGGGTTCAGCTCCAGCGGCCTGGTGAGCTTGTCGCTGATCTTGTAGCCCTGCTCGTAGGCCTCTTCCGGAGTCTGGGTCTTGCGCGCGGCGGGCTCGCTGAGCAGGAAGTTCCTCGGGATCTCGGTCGCCGGTGAGAGGGCCAGCACCAAGGAGAGCGTCACAGTGATCATGCGGGGTTGGACTCCGCCGTGAAGCCTTTGGTTCGCCTCACCGCTTGGCGCACAGGGTGTTCTCGACCAGCCGGTCCATGGCCTTCAGCCGTCCGGAGGGGGTGATCACCTCGCTGAGCACCCTTGTCTCCATCCCATACCGTGGGAGGAATGCGCGGAAAGATCGAAGCAGCACTGGAAAAGACGTACGGCACGGCCCAGCCGTGGGAAGAGCTGGCCGGAGGCGCCATCCGCGGGTACGCGGTCGACCTCCCGCGCCCCCACTGGCACCTGATCACCATCGGGACGGGCCGGCACGGCTACGAGCTCAGCCTCCGCGTGGCCCGCGGCCCGGCGGACGCCGCCCCGCCCGACTGGTGCGTCAGCATCCTGCTCGACCTGCGCGAACAGCCCCTGGCCCCCGGCCACCTCACGCGCATGAACCCGAGAGGATCACTGACGGCGCTGGCCCTGACCGTGGACCCCGAGTTCGACGTCCTGGACACGCTCACGTTCCTGCAGGTCGCCGCGCTCACCGAGGCCGAGTACGAGCGGGCGCGGACAGGTCACGTCATCCCGACCCTGTGGCGGATCGGCCAGGACGTGCCGCTACACATCATCGACCCCGCTCAGCGATGACTCAGCACGTTGATCACCCGGCCGTTGGGGTCACGCACGAAGAACCGCCGCACGCCCCAGTCCTCGTCCCGCAGGTCGTGCACGATCTCGGCGCCACTCGCCCGCACGGCCGCGTACGCCGCGTCGACGTCGTCCACCTCGACGCTCACCTCCGGCGTGACCGGGGCGGTCTTGTCACTGGTCATGAAGCTGATCTGCGCCGCCGGGGCGGACGGCGAGGCCAGCGTCACGATCCATCCGTGGTCCATGACCTCCTCGAACCCCAGCAGCCCGTAGAACTCCCGGCTCTCCCGCACGGCCTCCGACTGGATGACGGGCATGACGCGGCGAACGGACATCGAAACTCCAAATCTGTAGGGAAGGTCTTCCCCGAAGGGCGGTGCCCCGGCCGGAGGGCCCCCAACCGCTCCCCGGCGATCAAGTGACGCGCGGCCCCAGGTGTACGCCTCCGCTGGCGTCCACCACCTGGCCGGTCACCCAGCGGGCCGCGTCGGAGGCGAGGAATCCCACCACGTCGGCCACGTCCTCGGCCCTGCCCACCCGGTCCAGCGCCGTGTGGCTCGCGAAGTAGGCCGACGCCTCCGGGGTGAAGAGCGAGGCGTTGGCGCTGGTCCGGGTGGCGCCCGGGGCGACGACGTTCACCGTGATGCCGCGGCTGCCGAGCGCCTGGGCCAGGGAGAGGCTCATGGTCTCCAGCGCGCCCTTGGTCATGGCGAAGGAGGTCTGCGTGGGATAGGCCATGCGGGTGGCGACGGTCGAGATGCCGATGATCCGCCCGCCGTTCCGCATGAGGGGCAGGAGCCGCTGGATGAGGAAGTACGGGGCTTTGACGTTGACCGCGAACAACCGGTCGAACTGCTCGGGGGTGTCCGTCTCGATCGGCCCGGCGGGCGGCGCGGCGGCGTTGTTGACCAGGATGTCCAGCTCGCGCTCCGCCAGCGCGTCGGCCAGTTCGCCCACCCCGGCCATGGTGGCGAGGTCGGCCCGCACCGCGAAGGCACGCTCGCCGATCCCGTCGACGGTCTCGGCCACCTCGGCCTCACTGGTGCTGTAGTGCACGGCGACGCGGGCGCCGTCGGCGGCGAGCCGTTCGGCGATGGCCCGGCCGATGCCGCGCGAGGCTCCGGTCACCAGCGCGGTCTTGCCGATCAGTCGTGTCATCGGATCCTCCGGAAATGTTAGTGACTACCACTTTGGTACTGTCTACCACATGACAAGCCTGCGCGACCGGCGCCGTATCGAGACGAGACAGGCGATCCAGGCGCACGCCATCCGCCTCTTCCTCGACCAGGGATACGACGCGACGACCGTGACCGGTGTGGCCGAGGCGGCGGGCGTCTCCGCGATGACCGTGTACCGGCACTTCGCCACCAAAGAGGACCTGGTGCTGTACGACGACTACGACCAGGTGACCGCCGCCACCGTCGCCGCCCGGCCGGAGACCGAGTCGCTCCACGAGCGGATCGGCCTGGCCCTCGTCGAGATGGCCGCCACGGCGATCGCGGCCGAGAAGGCCATGCTGCTGGCCCGGCTGAGCCTGATGATCTCCGTCCCGGCGCTGCGCGCCCACCACCTGGACAGTCAGTACGCCACCCAGTCCGCGATCGTCACCGCGCTCTGCGGCCCGTCGCCGGACCCCGCCGAGGAGTTCCGCGTACGCGCCACCGCCGGGGCCTGCCTGGGCGCCACCCACGTGGCCCTGGTGCGCTGGGCCGAGAGCGACGGCCACGCCGACCTGCCCGGACTGATGCGCCAGGCCTTGGGCTTCGCCTTTGAAAGGTGAGGTAAGGTGCAGTTACCGAGGACATCTCGAGCGTTGGCACTCAGGTCGGCGTCGCCCCCGGCGATTCACCACCGGCCCGTTTGCGCGGGCCCGGACAGGTCAGGCGACGAACATGACGCCGACACTTCAACCGCTCCACCCCGTCCTGCGGCTCAGCCTCGACCCCGCGCCCAGCCGAAGAGCCGTCGTGGACGGAGCCTGGTGGCCGCACTCCCGCGACGCCGCCGTCGAGTTGCCCGGCCTCATCGCCGCCGTCGACCAACGGCTGGGGCGCACAACATTGCTGGTCGGCCTGTACGAGAACGCGTGGCGGCAGATCCCGGACCGGATCCCGGCACCCGGGCGGCACGTCCGCGTCGGCCGCTTCCGCGACGCGGACCCGCACGTGGTCGTGCTGTTCTTCGCCGCCGTCGAACCGGTGGCCCTGCTGCTCATCCCGCCGGACACCGCCGCCGGGCCCGCCGAGAGCGCCCTGATGCGCGCCGCCCGGCACACCGCCGACCTGACCGCCGACGACCTCCTCGCCCTCACGTGCCTGCCGACCGCGGTGTGATCCCGCATCAGCTTCTCCGAAAGGAGACCCTTCATGGCCGTCATGTCCGGCATCGCCGATCCGCCGACACCGACCATCGTTCGCCTGACCGGTGAGATCGACATCTTCACCAGCGCGGCGCTCCGCCGCCGCTTGCTGAGCGCGCTGGGCTCCAGCACGAGCGTGCTCGTCCTCGACCTGTCCCAGGTCTCGTTCTGCGACGCCTCCGGCCTGGCCGTCCTGGTCGGGATCCAGCACCGCGCCAGGCCGCTGGGCATCACGGTGGCGCTGACCGCGCCCCGTCCGTTCATGTCCCGGCTCCTGCGCATGACCGGCCTGGACCGTAGCCTGCCGGTCATGACCTGACCCGGGTACGGCTCAGCAGGGCGTGAAGAAGACCCGCAGCGTGCCGTTCAGGGTTCCCCACTGACCCGCGGGCTGGTTGCAGCCGAACCAGCGCTGCCCGATGACCTGTTCCCCGCTGTAGTAGGTGAAGACGATGAGGTTGTCGCCCCCCGGCGGAGGAGGAGGAATGGCGTGCGCCGGGGTCGAGCCGAGCGCGAGCACGCCGGCGGCCAATACCGCCGCTAAAACCCCTCGCCTGATCTTCATGAAGTTCCTCCCGGGCTTTCCCTGTGGATGATCCGACATCAAGGTAACCCGGCCGGTGGCATTTTCAGCGGGTCCATTCGGTGCGGAATTCAGTTTCCGGCGGCGGCGGGCTCGTCCGGACGCGCTTCATTCCGGTTCCTTCAGCGGGAAGTTCGACCGTCAGATGGATGACGGTGCCTTCATCGCCGGTGGTGATGTCGACGCTGCTGACCAGATGATGGATCAGCCACAGTCCGCGGCCGCCCAGCGCGTCGGGACTGATCCGGGAGACGTTCAGCCCGTCGAGCGGAATGCCGGGGCCGCGGTCGGAAATCGTGCAGTGCACGTGACCGTCGCTGCGCCACAACTGGATCTCGCCGTGATTGCCGGCGTGCTTCACCACGTTGGCGACGCTCTCGTGTACGGCCAGCACGAACTCGAGCAACCGGGCGCCGTTGAGGCCGAGGGATTCGGCGTGCTCGGCCGTCGCGTGCCGGATCATGTGCAAGGAGGAGCCGGCGAAACGATCCGCCAGCAGGAATGGCTTGCCGTGCTCGGGGAGCGGCGATTTCGCTGCGGTCATCACAGACCCTCACCGTTTCACCAAGTGATGAGACAGTTCGCCCGCCGGGGTCTGGGGCGGTTCACATTCTCTCCGCCATAGTGGCGGTCTTACAGTCGCTCGCAGGTGAATTATCCGGCCTGACTGACCGACGGTCAAGGTCGCGATTACCGGATGGGTCCGCTTGCCGCCAAGAGGTGTAATCTACTTGGAGACTCGAAGTAAGATCTCTTCTTTTCTGATCTTCCGTGTCGTCTGGACCTCGCGCACGTCGGATGCCGGTCGGGGCGACCGGCTCCGCGTTGCCGCCTGGGATTGTGGAAGATCATTCATGGACGCACTGACGCTGACGACCCGAGAGCGGGACGGCACGGCCACGGTCAGCGTGGCCGGCGAAATCGACATCGCCACCATCGGGCAGTTGCGCCGGTACGTGCTGGAGATCGTGGCCCGGGGCGTGCGCCGGGTGGTGCTGGACATGACGAAGGTGTCGTTCATCGACGCGGCCGGACTGGGCGCGATGGTGGGGCTGGCGAGCGTGGCCGCGCAGGGAGGCGTGTCGCTGGGGCTGGGCGAGGTCTCCGCGGCGGTGACACGGCTCGTGGAGCTGACCGGCCTTGGCGACCGCTTCGCCGTACGGGCTGGGTGACCGTCCTGGACGCGGCGGGCGCACTGCCCGACCAGCGCGGGGCGCTGTCCGACGTGTCTTTCGTCGTACGGCGGGCGGCCGCGCACCGGCCCGGCCGCCCGAAGCGGAGCCGCCGGTCGTCCGGGGCGCTCATGCGGGTTCCTTCGGCGATGACTACGACGTCATCGCCTTCGTGGGGCCCTGGCGGAACGGGGGGCTTCACCCGCTGACGACGTCCACGACCCAGGTGACGCCGAACCGGTCCGTCAGCATCCCGTAGAGGGGCGCCCACTGCGCGGGGCCGAGCGGCTGCTGGACGGTCGCGCCGTCGGAGAGCTTCTCCCAGTACGCGGCGACCTCCTCGGCGGTGTCACCGCGGAGCGAGACGAAGAACGCGTTCTCCCCCTGGTTCCAGGGCAGGCGCGACGGGACGTCGTAGGCCATGACGCGAAAGCCGCTGTCGGCGGCCACCTGGCCCCACATCACCTGGTCGGCCTCGGCGGGGTTCTGGACGTTTCCCGCGTCCTTGTACGTGATCGCCACCATCTGGCCGCCGAAGACGGACTGGTAGAAGGTGAGCGCCGCCTGGGCGTCGCCGCGGAAGTTCAGGTGGGTCACAGAATTGACGGACATGATCGGCTCCTTTGCTTGTCGGTTCCTTGGTGCGACCCACTCTCGCAAGGGAAGCGGCCAGGGTGTGGCCGGTTCTCGGGCCGGTTCTCGGGCCGCTTCTCAGGCCGATCCGAAAGGCGCGCCGGGGGCGAAGGCCGCGCGGGTGAAGTTCTCGCCGATTCTGCGGTGCCCTGCCGGGTCGGGGTGGACCTCGTCGGGCAGCGGGAGTTCGGCGTAGTCCTTCTCGCCGTAGAGGTCGCGGCCGTCGAGGTAGTGCAGGTTCGGGTCGTCGGCCGCCCGCCGTTCGATGATCTGGGCGAGTACGTCGCGGATGACGTTGAGCGTCAGCCGCCCGGCGGCGCGGTCGGCCGGATCGCCCGTGGCCCTGAAGCGCAACGTCCCCGTGGAGAAGTCGGGCGCCAGCGGGCCGGGGGTGTCTTCCTGGACCGGGCACAGGATCGCGGACACGACCAGCAGCGGCGTCGCCGGATGCCCCTCGCGGATGGTGTCGAGGAAGCCGTGGACCGCCGGGATGAAGGCGCGCAGGCGCATGGCGTCGGTGTTGACGAGGTTGATGCCGATCTTGACGCTGACCAGGTCCGCCGGGGTGTCCCGCATCGTGCGGGCGGTGAACGGGTCCAGCAGCGCGCTGCCGCCGAACCCCAGGTTGACCAGTTCCACCCCACCCTGGGCTGCGGCCAGGGCGGGCCAGATGCCGGTCGGGTGGGCGGCGTTCGAGCCGTGGCTGATGGAACTGCCGTGGTGCAGCCACACCCTGCGACCGCTGGCGGGCGCCGGCTCGACCGGGGCGTCGGTGCGCAGGGCGATCAGCTCGGTGGGCTCCGTGTGCGGAAGCCAGATTTCGACGCTCTTGTCGCCCGCGGGCAGTTCGGGGAACCGGGCGGTGCCGGGTGGGCCCTGGTGTAGCTCGGCGGTGCCGGTGGCCATGTCGGTCATGCGGACGTTGCCGCCGGTCACCGTGGCCTGGGCGGTGAGGTGGCCGTCGACGAGCAGGTCGTAGACGCCGTCGGCCGGGGCCGGCAGGCCGCGGTAGGCCCGCTTGGTGGGGAGTGTGTCCAGTTCGACGGTGGTGGCGCGGGTGCGGAAGGCCAGCCGTACGCCGGATGGCTGGGCTTCGGCGACGGCGAGCTGGTCGTCGGGGATCTGCCGGCGTGCCCAGGCGGGCAGGCGGTGCGGCAGCAGTCCGTGCGCGGTGCGTTCGACGTCGATCGCGCCGCGCAGGAGGTCCGCGGTGATGGGTGTGCTGATCATGACTCCACCTGTGGATCAGGTTGCGAGGGTCCAAGCTAGGACTATTATGCATCTACCTAATCATCCTAGGCAACCGGATGTGGGCAGGGGCAGTGAGGTGCAATTCCGGTTGCCTTTACTTGTCAATACTCGGCGGAGCCAGAAACGGGCGACAAGAAAGGCCGTAACGGATTACGGGCACGCCGCACCAAGCGGAAAGTGCCTGTTCAGCGGACTTTGGGCGCTTTTGGACCGATACAGCATCTGTTGTCGATGAATTTCCAAGTATTTCCGCACATATTGACGCCCTTTTAGATCTCACGTCAGATGCAGGAAGCTCCGTCTTCCTCCCTTCCTGATCGATCACCGCGGAGCGACGCCAGAGATCTCTGGGGAGATCTCGCACACCCCCCCGGCGGCCGACGTACCCCCAGCCGCGGCCGCTCACCCAGAAGGAGCACCGCGTGAAACGCAAACTCGCGTTAGCGCTCGTCGCGAGCACCACCAGCCTGCTCGTGGCGATGTCGGCCTCGATCGCCTCGGGCCAGACCGCCCTGGCGGCAGAGACCGCCGCACCTCCGGACCCGGCCACCGCGGCCGTCCAGGCGGCCGACCGCCTGGTGGAGTCCGAGCCCGGCGTTCTGCGCGCCTCACCCAAGGACGCCTTCGTGCGCCAGGGCGTGACCGCCGGTCAGAACGGACTCAACTACGTCTCCTACGCCCGTACCCACGCCGGTCTGCCGGTGCGCGGCGGTGACTTCGTCGTCGTGACCGACTCCACGGGCGGCGTGCTGAGCACGTCCATCGCGCAGACCCAGCCGCTGGAGGTCGCCACCAAGCCGGCCATCGGCGCCGACCGGGCGGCCGACGTCGCGCGCGCCCTGGTTCCCGAGGTCGCCTCGGTCTCCGCGCCGCAGCTCAGCGTCTTCGCCGAGGGTGCGGGGCGCCTGGCGTACGAGGTGCGGGTCGACGGCACCGACAAGGGACGCGAGACGAAGCTGCACGTGTTCGTCGACGCCGTGAACGGCCAGGTCATCGAGAAGTCCGACCTGGTCATGGACGGCACCGGCAACAGCTACTACAACGGCAACCCGGTCACCATCGGCACCTCCGGCTCGGGCTCCAGCTTCTCGATGACGGACCCGGTCCGCACGGGCATCCGGTGCGGCGGCCAGGACGGCGCGGCGTACACCGGGACCGACGACAACTGGGGCAACGGCTCCGGCACGAACCTGGAGACCGCCTGCGTGGACGTGCTGTTCGGGGCGGGCAAGGAATGGGACATGCTCAGCCAGTGGCTGGGCCGTAACGGCATCAACGGCACCGGCGGCGGCTTCCCCGCACGCGTCGGGCTCAACGCCGTCAACGCCTTCTGGAACGGCAGCTACACGAGCTTCGGCCGCTCCCAGGACAGCCAGCGCCAGGTCACCCCGATGGACGTCGTCGCGCACGAGTACGGCCACGCCATCTTCCAGAACACCCCCGGCGGCTCGACCGGCAGCAACGAGAAGGGCGGCCTCAACGAGTCGACCGGTGACATCTTCGGCGCGCTGACCGAGGCGTTCGCCAACCTGCCCGCCAACCTCGACCCGCCCGACTACAGCGTGGGCGAAGAGGTCAACCTGACCGGCAGCGGCCCGATCCGCTACATGCACCAGCCGTCGCTGATCTCCGGCCACCCCAACTGCTACTCCTCCTCGGTGCCGAACCTGCCGGTGCACACGGCTGCCGGCGTCCAGAACCACTGGTTCTACCTGCTGGCCGAGGGCACCAACCCGACCAACGGCCAGCCGCAGAGCCCGACCTGCAACTCCACCACCCTGACCGGGATAGGCCCGCGCAAGGCCGGCCAGATCTTCATGGCCACGCTGCTGCGCAAGACCGCGACGTGGACCCACTCGCTGGCCCGCAAGGCCTCGCTGGAAGCCGCGATCCAGTCGTTCCCCGGCTCCTGCGCCGAGTTCGACGCCACCAAGGCCGCGTGGCTGGCCGTGAGCGTACCGGCCGCGGCGGGTGAGCCGGCCTCGTGCCAGGGCGGCGGCCCCGGCTTCACGATGGAGCTGAACCCGACGTCGGCCACCGTACAACCTGGTCAGACGACCACTACGACCGTGAGCACGACGACCACCACGCCACCCGCGCAGACGGTCACCTTCTCGGTCTCCGGACTGCCCGCCGGCGTGACGGCGACGTTCAGCCCGTCGAGCGTGACCTCGGGCGGCTCATCGACGATGACGATCAACGTGGCGACGGGCACCCCGAGCGCCACCCACAACCTCATCGTCACCGGTGACGGCACCTCGATGGACCGCACCGCCCCGTTCACCCTGAACGTGGGCACGGTCAGCAACGTGGTCTTCAACGACACGTTCGAGACCTCGCTCGGCTGGACCACGAACGCCTCCGGCACCGACACCGCCACGTCCGGCGCCTGGGAGCGGGGTGACCCGGCGGCCACGAGCTCCGGCGTCACACTGCAGCTCGGCACCACCGTCAGCGGCGTCAACGACCTGGTGACTGGCCGCCTGGCCGGCAGCGGGGCGGGCACGCACGACGTCGACGGCGGGGCCACGAGCATTCGCTCGCCGGAGATCGCGCTGCCGTCCGGGACGCTCACGATGACGCTGTCGTGGTACCTGGCGCATCTCAGCAACGCGAGCAGCGCCGACTACTTCCGCGTCCGCGTCGTGTCCGGCTCGACGAACACCGTCGTGCTGCAGCAGCTCGGCTCGGCCGCCAACCGGGCCGGCGCCTGGCAGTCCGCGACGATCAACCTGTCCTCGTTCGCGGGGCAGACCGTCCGGCTGCTGGTCGAGACGGCCGACGCGGGTACGGCCAGCCTGATCGAGGCGGGCGTGGACGACGTGAAGATCACACGTTCCTGACCGCCATTCCGTAAGGGGGTCCCGGCGCCCAGCGGGCGCCGGGACCTCTAGCCTCGTGCGGGAAGGGCCGTGGCGATGAAGTCGAGGACGCGCTGGAGCCCGTCCCTGAACTGGTCGTCACGGCTCAGGTGCGGGTGCCGCGCCTCCATCACGATCTTGGTGAAGATCGGGTACTCCCCGCTCTTCACCAGCCCCTCGATGTACGGGTAGTTCCGCGTCATCCACTCCGACTCGCTGAGCCCGCTGCGGCGGACCTCCTTGGCCGAGCTGATCTCCTCGCGGACCGTGCCCTCGACGTAGCTGTTCAGCATGGCCATGAGGCCGAGGTTCTCGTCGATGGAGACGAAGGGGTCGAGCACTCCCATCATCCGTTCGATCAGGAGCAACTGGTTGGGGCCGAAGCTGGGAAGTGACCGCTGCACGGCGCCGATCCAGGGGTGCCTCAGCCACATGGCCCGCAGCCCGTCGGCGTAGCGGGTCAGGTCGGCCCGCCAGTCGCCCGAAGGCATGCCCGTGACGTCGATCTCGCCCTGCATCCGGTCGGCCATGAGCTCGACCAGGTTGTCGCGGCTCGGGACGTACCGGTAGAGCGACATCGCGCCGGCGCCGATCTCGGCGGCGATCCGCCGCATGGTGGCGGCCTCCAGCCCCTCGGTGTCGGCGACCCGGATGGCCGCGTCGGTGATCTGCGCGCGGCTGTAGCCCGGCTTCGGCCCGCGGGCCGGGCGCTCGGGCAGCATCCAGATGTTCACGTACTCGGCGTCGGTCACCGCTCCACCCTTCCCTACTTGCGTACATGGTACCCAGTAATTTACTCTGGCCGCCATAACCGCGTACAACGTACCCAGTGGAGGGGTCATGGCTGATCCGATCGTGCTCGCCGAAGGGCTGCACAAGTCCTTCGGCGACACCCATGCGCTGCGGGGGCTGGACCTGAGCGTCCCGAAAGGAACGGTCTGCGGCGTGCTCGGCCCCAACGGCGCCGGGAAGACAACCGCGGTACGCATCCTGGCGACCCTGTCCGACCCCGACGCCGGCCACGCCCGCATCGCCGGATACGACGTCGTCCGCGAGGCCGGCAGGGTACGCGCCAAGATCGGGCTCGCGGGCCAGTACGCCGCCGTGGACGAGAAGCTCACCGGCCGCGGCAACCTGCGCATGTTCGGCCGCCTCTCCCACCTGTCCCGGGCCGAGGCGCACCGGCGGGCCGACGAGCTGCTCGACCGCTTCGGCCTGATGGACGCCGCCGACCGGCAGGTCACCGGCTACTCCGGCGGCATGCGCCGCCGCCTCGACCTGATCACCAGCCTCATCCTGCGTCCGGAGGTGCTCTTCCTGGACGAGCCGACCACCGGCCTCGACCCGCGCAGCCGCGGCGAGATCTGGGAGAGCATCCGCGAGCTGGTGGCAGACGGCACGACGGTGCTGCTCACCACCCAGTACCTGGACGAGGCCGACCAGCTTGCCGACGACATCGCCGTCGTCGACCACGGAAAGGTGATCGCCACCGGCACGCCCGACGAGCTGAAGGCCACGATCGGCGACCGCCTCGACGTCACCCTCGAAGACCCCGCCGCGACGCCTGAGGCGGCGACCGTCCTGAACACGCTGGCCGGCACCGAGCCCACCACGGCCGACGGCCGGCTCACCGTCGCCCTGCCCGCCACCGGCCCGCGCCTCGCCGACATCGTGCGCGGGCTCGACCACGCCGGAGTCGCCGCCGCCGACGTGAGCCTGCGCCGCCCCACCCTCGACGAGGTGTTCCTGCGCCTCACCGACCGCAAGGAGACCGTCCGATGACCGCCCTCACCTCGCCGCTCGGCCGCCTGCGCTGGACGTTCACCGACGGCATGACCCTGATCGGCCGCGAACTGGGACGGCTGCGCAACAACCCCGGCGAACTCGTCGTGGCGCTGATCTTCCCGGCCGTCATGGTGGTGCTGTTCGGGTACGTCTTCGGCAGCGCGATCCAGGTGCCGAACGGCGGCGACTACCGCGAATACCTCATGCCCGGCCTGTTCGCGATGGTGACCTTCTCCGCGGTGATGGGGGTCATGACGCGCATGGCCGGCGACGCCTCCCGCGGCGTGATGGACCGCTTCCGCTCCATGCCGATGGCGCGCCTGGCGGTGCCGTTCGGGCAGACCGGCGCCGACCTGCTGATCGGCCTGCTGATGCTGGCCATCATGGTGGGCGCCGGCCTGCTGGTGGGCTGGCAGCCGCACAACGGCCTGATCCCCACGGCCCAGGCGTTCCTGCTGATGATCGTGCTGCGGTACGCGCTGAGCTGGGCGGGCGTCTACGTGGGCCTGGCGGTGAAGAACGAGCGGATCGCCGACGCGATGGTGCCGCTGTTCCTGCCGTTCACGATGTTGTCCAACGCGTTCGTCCCGACCGGCGGCATGCCCGCCTGGCTGCGCTTCCTGGCCGACTGGAACCCGGTCAGCGCCCTCACCGCCGCCTCCAGACAACTGTTCGGCAACCCGGGCGCCCCGTCCGGCGACGTGGCCTGGCCGCTGGCGCATCCGGTGGCAACGGTCCTGCTCTGGTCGGCGGCGTTGCTGGTGGTGTTCGTCCCGCTGTCGCTGCGCGCGTACTCACGCTGGGGGCGGTGACGCGTGATGATCAAAGAACGCGTGATGGTCGAAGAAGCGGACCGCGATACGGCGGTGCGCCGCGTGCAGGAGGCGTACGCCCAAGGGCACCTCACACACCAGGAGATGAACGAACGCCTGCACCGGGCGCTCACCGCCGAGACCCCCGGCGAGCTCGCGGCCGTGCTGCCGGAGGGCGAGGAGCCGGCGGGCACGATCACCGCCGCCGGCGGGCTCATCCTGCGGCGCGGCGCCTGGCGGGTGCCCAGAACGCTCAAGGTGGAGTCCGCGCTGGCGCGGGTGCGCCTGGACCTGTCGCGCGCGGTCATCGACCATCCCGTGATCGACATCGAGCTGCGGCTCGGCACCGGCGCGGCCGTGATCACGGTCCCCCGCGACGCGACCGTGGACCTCGACGGCCTGACCGCCGGTTGGAAGGACCCCCGCTACAAGGCCGGGCGGCACGGCACGGCCGGACCGACGATCCGTATCTCGGGCGCCATGGGACTCGGACGCCTGACGATCCGCCACGCTCGCCGCTGAACCCATCGGCCAAGGGTGCGGGCAGGTTCTTGGCCGATCGGACAAGGTTCGGCGCCATCTCTTCACGCACTGTTGACCCCATGGACAATTCGTGGGGCTCGGTGCGCATCCACCGCGACCCGTACGGCACGCCGCTACTCGACGCCACCAGCGAACCCGCCGCCTACTTCGGCCTCGGCTACGCCCAGGCCCAGGACGACCTGCCGGGCGTGCTGCGCCAGTACCGGCTGGTCCGCGGCGAGCTCGGTGAGCCGGAGCGCGATGCCAACCAGCGCCGCTGGCAGGTGCTCGAAGAGGCCAGGCGCGGGTTCGACAGCCTCCCGGCCGGCCTGCGCGAGTGCTATGTGGCGTTCGTCGCCGGGATCGCGGCGTGGATGGACGAGCATCCGGCCGAGGTGCCCGCGTGGGCGCCGCCGCTGGAGCCCGCGCTGCCGATCGGCGTCAACCGCACGGTGATGTTGTACTGGATCATCGTCGACGCCGTCACGGCGCTGCGCGCGGCGGGCATCACCCCGGCTGCCCCGGCCTCCGAGCTGGACCTCGCCCTGGTCCCGCCCGGCTCCAACGCCTGGGTGCTCAGGCCGTGGCGGACGGCCGCCGGGGAGACGATCCTGGTCAGCGACCCGCACCTGCCCTTCGGCGGCGCCTTCGAGATGTACGAGGCCGTCGTCAAGGGCGGCGACCTGCACTACACCGGGTTCGGCTTCCTGGGCGCGATGCTGCCGCCGCTCGCCCACAACGGCGACGTGGCCTGGGGCCTGACGACCGGCGGTCCGCGTGTGTCCGACGCCTACCGCATCGAGGTGGACGGCGACGTCTACCGCTACGACGGCGAGACCAGGAAGGTCCTGGAGTACGAGGGTCATGCCCACGTGCTGCACAACGGCGTGATCGCCCCGGTCGTGGCCAGGGACGACGCCGCCGTCTACGTGGTGTGCACGCCGTACATGGGACGGGCCGGGCAGACGGAGCGGCAGTTCATGGCGATGCTGCGGGCCCGTGACACCGGCGAACTGCGCGCGGCGCTCGACGCCTGCGACTTCCCGCCGCAGAACCTGCTGGCGGCCGACTCCGCGGGCGACTGCTTCTACCTGCGCACCGGCCGGGTGCCCGTGCGCGGCTTCGAGGAAAGGGGCGTGCTGGACGGCAACACCTCGGCGACCGCCTGGCAGGGCATCCGCCCCGCCGCCGAGCTGGTGCAGCTGGCCAACCCCGTGTCCGGATATCTCCAGAACTGCAATACCGCGCCCGACACCGTGGCACCCGACCCGGCGCTGTCTCCCGAGCACTGGCACCGCGACGCCTTCAACGACGAGGCGGGCCGCGACACCAGCAGAGGCCGGCGCAGCGTCGAGCTGCTGAGCAGGGCCTACGCCACCGACGTCGAGGAGGTGACCGCGTGGGCGATGGAGGACCGCTGGATGGACACTCCGCTGTGGCAGGCCAAGCTCGCCGATGCCGCGGCGGCCGACCCCGCGCGCGTCGCCGGGTGGCCCGGCGGGCATCGCCTGCTGCTGCGCAGGCTGCTCGGCTTCGACGGGCACGCCGGTCCCGGCTCGGTGGACGCGATGGTCTGGCTGGCCTGGCGCTCGGCGGGTGAAGATCCGCTCGACGCGCTGGAGAAGGTGGCGCCGGCCGTACCGGATGAAACGTATGGTGCGGCGCACGAGCTCGCGCCCGGGGTGCCCGGTCGCGGGGGTGCGCTGCTGGAGCTTGAGGTGCCGCTGCGCGCCACCTACTTCTCCGGCGGGCGGGCCTATGCGGGCGGGCCCTGTCTGCGGATCGTGGCTTTCGGCCCGTACGGCATGCGGTCGTGGAGCGTGTCGATGCCCGGCCAGGCCGAGTTGTACGGCCGCGGCGAGGTCAAGCCGATCGTGTTCGACCCGTCATGAGGCTCTATCCCGTCCTGGCCGTCGGCATGCTGGCGATCACCGACGCCTTCGTCAACCAGGCGCTCAGCGTGCTCGCGCCGGACATGACCAGCTCGCTCGGCGTCTCGGCCGGCGCGCTCGCCACGTTGCTGGCGATCCAGCTGCTGGCCGTCGGAACCGCGCCGTTCCTGATGGCCGCGCTGGTCGGCGGCCGGCCGCGGCGCGCGGTGATCTCCATCGTCACCGGCTTCGTCTGGAGCCTGTCGACGATCGCGATGGCGTACGCGAACAGCGTCTGGATGGTCGGCGTGCTGCTCGTGCTGAGCGGCCTGGCCAACGGCAGCCAGCTCGCGCTGCACTCCCCCCTCCTGGCCGACCTGTACGAACCCGCCGTCCGCGGCCGGGTGCTCGCCCTGTACGGCGCCGCCACCCCCGCCGGGGCGATCCTGAGCCCGCTCACGGTCTCGGCGCTGGCCGGATGGCTGGACCTGGACTGGCGGACCGTGTTCGTGGTGCTCGGCGTGGTGTCGATGCTGGGCTGCCTGTTCGCGCTGCGGCTGCGCGACCCGGGCATCGGCCGGTTCGAGGCCCCGGCGGGCGGCGGCGGGCTGCTGCGGTCCAGGACGTTGCGGCGGGTCTTCGCGTGCTTCGTCGCGTTCGGCATGCTGCTGGTGCCCGCGGCGACGTTCCTGTCGGTCCATCTCAAGGAACGCTGGGGGCTGGAGACCGAGGCGCGCGGGATCTTCACCGCGGTCTGCTCGGCCGCGACGATCGTGGTGCTGGTGACGCTCGGGCGGCGCCTCGACGGGATCTTCAGGTCGGACCCGCGCCGCGTCCCTTACGTGATCGCCGTGCTCCTGGCCTGCTGCGGCGGGGCGTTCGCGCTGGGAATCAACGCCCCGAACGTGGTGTTGTGCCTGATCGCGTTCTTCGTCGGGCTGATGCTGACGCCGCTGATCCTGCCGATGATCACGTTGATCATGGTCTCGGTGACCGCGCCCGCGCAGCGCGGCTACACCGCCAGCTTCTTCGGCATCAGCCTCGCGGTGGGCGGGCTGGCCGGCGCCTGGCTGATCGGGTCCGGCGGCGCCCTGGGAATGGCGATTCCGGCGCTGGTGGCGGGCCTGATCATCGCCTCGGCCGCGCGCACGATCCAGCATGATCTTGTTCCGGTGAAGGAGAATCTCAGTGTCTGACGTCTTCGGCGACTCCAGGTACGCGACGCTGCCGGACGGGCGGCGGCTGCACCACGTGACCCAGGGCTCCGGCGGGCCGGTCGTGGTGTTCGAGTCCGGGCTCGGGGCGACCCGTACCGAGTGGGGGCTGGTGCTGCCCGCCCTGGCCAAGCACACGACGGTGGTGGCCTACGACCGGGCCGGGCTCGGGCGCAGCGACCGCGATTCGGCCCGGCGCGACCTGGAGCGCATGGTGGCCGACCTCGGGCACCTGCTGGATCACCTGGGGGCGGGGCCGTACATTCTGGCCGGTCACAGCCTGGGCGGGCCGATCATCCGCAGCTACGCGGCCGCGCACCCCGAGCGGGTGGCCGCGCTCGTGCTGATCGACCAGGCGGCCGAGGACCTGGACATCTACTACGCGCGGCGCACCAGGGCCGCCGCCCTCGCCCTGCAGTCGGCGCTGATCGTGCTGTCCCGGTTCGGCGTCAAGACCATCACCTCGGAGGTACGCCGCATCCTGCGCCTGTTCCCGGCGGACATGCGGGCAGAGGCGGTGGCCGAGATGACGCGCACGTCGGAGTTGCGGGCCACCCGGGCGGAGTACGAGGCGCTCGCGGAGGGGCTCGCCCGCCTGCGCGCCTCCACCCGCCCGCTCCCGCCGGTGCCCGTGACGGCCATCAGCGGCGCGCTGGCCCCGAGCGCGATCGAACGGCGCGTGCGGCCGGACCTGATCGCCAGCCATCAGCGGCTCGTCGCGGCCCTCCCTTACGGCAGGCACGTCGTGGCGGGGAAGTCCGGGCACATGGTCCCGCAGGACGAGCCCGAGCTGGTGATCGAGGAGATCGTCCGCCTCCTGCCGTGACGTCAGACGGCCGGGCCGATGGTGACCCGGAGGTGCTTCATCAACGGCTGGTCGCTCTGCGTGCTGTGGTCGGTGATGGAGCACAGGACGTTCATCTCGGGCATGTATCCGGCGCAGCAGCCTTTGGGCAGGTTGTGCCGGACGGCGAGGTAGCCGTGCAGGGAGCGGGTGGTGCCGTCCCTGGCGGTGCTGGTGATGTCGACGGGATCGAACTGGCCGATGCCGCGCTCGCGCATGTCGTCGGCGTTCATGAAGACGAGGGTGCGCAGGTTCTTGATGCCGCGGTAGCGGTCGTTGTCGGAGTAGATCGTCGTGTTCCACTGGTCGTGGGAGCGCATGGTGCCCAGGATCAGCGTGCCGGGCGCGGGGACGACGTCGGGCAGCCGGGCGGTGGAGAACTCGGCCTGGCCCGAAGGCGTGAGGAAGATCAGCTCGCGGGCCGGCTGCTTGATGCGGAAACCCATGGGCAGGCGGACCCGGCGGTTGAAGTCCTCGAATCCGTCCAGGACCTGGGCCATGGTGTCGCGGATGCGGTCGTAGTCCTCGACGTACCAGTCCCAGGGGGTGTCGCTGTGCGGGAGGGCGGCGCGGGCCAGGCCCGCGATGATGGCCGGTTCCGACAGCAGGTGGTGCGAGGCGGGGCGTTTCATCCCCACCGACAGATGCACCATGCTCATCGAGTCCTCGACCGAGGTCTGCTGCACGCCACTGCGCTGCACGTCCTTCTCGGTACGGCCCAGGCACGGCAGGATGAGCGCCCGGCGGCCGTGGACGAGGTGGCTGCGGTTCAGCTTGGTGCTCACGTGGACGGTCAGCTCGCACGAGCGCAGCCCGGCGTGGGTGTAGGGGGTGTCGGGCGCGGCCATGGCGAAGTTGCCGCCCATGCCGACGAACACCTTCACCTCGCCGCGGTGCATCGCCTCGATGGTGGTCACCACGTCCAGGCCGTCGGCGCGCGGCGGGTCGATGCCGCACACCCGCGCCAGCCGGTCCAGGAACTCCTTGGGCGGCCGGTGGTCGATGCCGCACGTCCGGTTGCCCTGGACGTTGCTGTGCCCGCGCACCGGCGACGGCCCCGCGCCCTCCCGGCCCAGATTGCCGCGGAGCAGGAGCACGTTGACGATCTCCCTGATGGTGTCGACGCCGTGCTCGTGCTGGGTGACGCCCAGGCACCAGCTGATGATGCTGCGGTCGGCGCCGCGATACACGCGCGCGGCCCTCAGGATGTCGTCGCGGGTGAGGCCGCTCTGCCGTTCGATCTCCTCCCATGGCGTGGCCGCGCACAGGGCCTCGTACTCCGCGAACCCCGTCGTGTGCCGGTCGATGAACTCCTGGTCCACGGCCCCGGGATCGCTCTGCGCCCGCTCCAGCGTCGCCTTGGCGATGCCGCGCATGAGCGCCATGTCGCCGCCGCTGCGTACCTGGAGGTTCAGGGTGCTGGTGCGGGTCGCGCGGAACAACGCCATCTGCGTGAACTCGTGCGGGATGATGGTCCGGGTGGCGCCCGCCTCGATCATCGGGTTGATGTGCACGATCTTGGCGCCGCGGCGGTGGGCCTCCGCGAGGCTGGTGAGCATCCTGGGGGCGTTGGAGGCCGCGTTGACCCCCATGATGAACAGCGCGTCCGCGCTGTCCCAGTCCTTGAGGTCGGCGGTGCCCTTGCCGGTGCCGAGCGAGGCGTGCAGGGCCCGGCCGCTGGCCTCGTGACACATGTTGGAGCAGTCGGGCAGGTTGTTGGTGCCCAGTTCGCGGGCCATGAGCTGGTAGAGGAAGGTGGCCTCGTTGCCCAGCCGTCCCGAGGTGTAGTACGCGGCCTGGTTCGGGTCGTCCAGCTCGCGTACCGTCCGGCCGAACAGCTCGAACGCCTCCTCCCAGCCGATGGGGACGTAGCGGTCGGACGCGGCGTCGTAGGACATCGGCTCGGTCAGCCGTCCCTGGTCCTCCAGCGCGAAGTCGCTCCACCGCGACAGCTCGCTCACCGTGTGGGCGGCGAAGAACTCCCGTCCGACCCGCTTGCCGGTCATCTCCCACGTGACGTGCTTGATCCCGTTCTCGCAGATGTCCAGATGCAGGCCCTGGGTGTCCGGCCACGCGCATCCCGGGCAGTCGAAGCCGCCGTTCTCGTGGTTCATGCGCAGCACGGAACGGGGGCCGTCGACGAACTCGCGCTCGCGCACCACGAACTCGGTCACGGCCTTGGCCGCTCCCCAGCCCGCGGCCGGGTGATGGTAGGGACGGGACTGCGGCGGCCCCTCTGGCACCGGCCCCACGCTGGGCTCTTCGCTCATTCCACCAGTTAAGCCCAGCGCCCGGTTACTACCCGAAAGTCTGGTTAACTCCATACTTCGTGGACGCGTTTCCATGGCAGAAATTAGCGGAAACTATGCTTTTCCATCCGGGTGGGCAGTTCTTGGGCTAGGAGGTCGGGCGGGGAATAGGCGTGCAGGACTTCACGGTGCTGCCCGCCTTGGCCAGCCAGGTGCCCAGCCGCCAGGGAGCGGGACCGGCAGGCATCTCCGAGTACTCCAGGACGACCGTCTCACCTGGCCGGATGTGTTCGGGGGAGATCTTGATCTCGCGCAGCGAGAGCACCCGGGTGGCCTGGAACGAGCGCCACTCCTTCTCCTTGCCACGCGTGAAGACCTCGTTCCCGTTGTACGCCGCGTCCACGCTGTCGAACCGGGGCGTCTCCGCGCACCACGTGTCCGTGGGCAGGAACGTCACGTCGGCATTGACACCGGCCGCGCGGAGGTCGGCCTCAAGCGCTTCGGGGTCGCGCAGTTCGTTGACGGCCACCGTGATCGTGCCGTCCGGGTTCGTGGTCACCGCGTAGGCCGGGGTGCCGGTCGCGACGATCAGCGGGGTGGCCACGACCGCTGCCGCGGCCCCCGCCGCGACCAGCAGCCTGGGGGCGGTGAAGCGGCGTCTGGGACGCATGCCGTTCAGCAGCCGCCGCCTGGCTCCGGCGAGATCCTCTTCGGTACCGGGCTGGACCGTCGCCCACATGCTCTTGAGCTCGTTCATGGTCATTCTCCTTGTCCTGGCTGCAACGCTTGGCGGATCTGGGCGCGGGCCCGGTTGAGCCGGGAACCGACGGTGCCCAGCGGGATGGCGAGCGCGTCGGCGATCTCCTGGTAGCTCAGCTCGGCCCAGGCGACCAGCAGCAGCACGTCGCGGTCGACCTGTTTGAGCTTCAGCAGCGCCCGCGCCAGCGGCAGGTTGACGGCCAGCGTGTTGACGCCGTCCTCGACCTGCGTGTTCGCGGTCTGCGCCGGGTGCACGCCGGTGCGGAGGTAGGCGCGGTAGAGGCTGGTCTCGGTACGCCGCCGCTTGCCGATCACGTTGGAGGCGATGCCGTACAGCCAGGGGCGGGCGTCGGGGCGGCCCCGGTCATATGCGCCCCGACGCTGGAAGGCGGCCAGAAAGGTGTCGGCCACGACATCCTCCGCCTCGGCGGGCCCCAGCCGCCTGGTCACATAGCGATGCAGTAACGGTGCGTACCTGTCGAACAGGGCGGCGAAGACCTCAGGCTCGGCCAGCGACCTCTCGATCAGGGACGCGTCATCAACGTGGACGTCTTCGCGGGCGAGTGTCATGCATGTCGGCCTTTCCTGGTGTGTACGGTCACCTGTACTTACCGCGCCAGGCAGAAATGCTTCATCCCCGGAAGACGCACCCGCACAGGGTCACGAAGTGGCCCTAACGGCGCCCCACTCTCACTGGTTGTCCCCGAACGCTCTTGATCTTTATCAAGACGACAGCGGGTCACGAAGTGGCCCTAACGGCGCCTCACCCTCACTGGTTGTCCCAAAAAAGAACTGTCTCTTAAGCTCTTGAAGCCGCACAAAACACGAGCAGATACGCTGGGCCGCGGAGGACGGTGTGATGTCACATCCTTGGCGGGGCTGGTGCTTACTCCGGCCGGGCCTTCTGCTGTTCGGCGGAACCGTCGGCAGGAACGACCTGCACGCGCACCACGCGGTCCAGCTCATCGTGTCCGCGCAGCCCTTCACCATGGGCGACGCCCACGGCGGAGAGCTGACCACGCAGATCGCGATCGTCCCGCCCGACGTCCGGCACACGGTGCGCAAGGGGGCGCACGAAGCCCTGCTCGTCCTCATGGATCCCCGCAGCTCCCCCGGCCGTTCCCTGCTGGCGCGCTTCGACGCGGGGCTGACGGCGTCGGGCTGGGCGCCGACCCTGAAAGATCCGCCGGCCCCGGCCGAGGGCATGCGGCCGCTCATGTTCGCCGAGCCGGCGGCCGGTCATGCTCGCTCGGCCGAGGCGGCGGCCGCGCTGCGGACGGTGGAGGGGTGGACCGGCCACAGTGCGGCCGAGGGCGCCCGCCTCCACCCTGCGGTGGAGGCGGCGATCGCGGTGATCCCCACGCTGCTGCGGCGCGGACCGGTGCGGCTGCGTACGGTGGCGGACGCGGTCCACATGTCGCCGAGCCGGTTGGCGCACCTGTTCGGCGCGCACGTGGGGATCCCGCTGCGGCCGTACGTGCGGTGGCTGCGCATGCAACAGGCCATCGACCTGGTGGCCGGCGGACAGACGCTGACGGCGGCCGCGCACAGCGCCGGCTTCACCGACGGCTCGCACTTCACCCGCGTCTTCCGCGACACCTTCGGCACCACGCCCTCAGAGCTGGCCGCCGCGATCGACTGGCTGCCCTGATGCTGGTGAACGGTCCCCGTAGACGCTCACCAGCTCGTCAGCGCAGCTCGCGCTTGAGGATCTTGCCGGTGGCCGAGATCGGCAGGGTCTCGCGGAACTCGATGATCCGCGGGTACTTGTAGGCCGCCATGTTCTCCTTGGCCCAGCCGATGAGCTCGTCCCCGCTCGCGGTCGCGCCGGGCGCCAGGATGACGTACGCCTTGACCTCCTCGCCGTGCGAGTCGTGGGGCACGCCGACCACCGCCACCAGCGAGACCGCCGGGTGCGTCATCAGCACCTCCTCCACCTCGCGCGGGTAGACGTTGAACCCGCCCCGGATGATCATGTCCTTGGTGCGGTCGATGATGGAGTAGTAGCCCTCCTCGTCGCGGGTGGCGATGTCGCCGGTGCGGAACCAGCCGTCCCGCATGACCTCCGCGGTCTCCTCGGGCCTGCCGTAGTAGCCCTTCATGATGTTGTGCCCGCGGACGGCGACCTCGCCGGGGCCCTCGCCCTCGATGGGGTTCCACTCGTCGTCCACCAGCCGCATCTCCACGCCCCAGATGGGGAAGCCGATGGTGCCGGGCTTGGTGGGCCGGCTGAGCTGGTTGAAGCTGGCCGCCGGGGAGGTCTCCGACAGACCGTAGCCCTCCAGGATGGGGATGCCGAAGGTGGACTCGAAGTCCTTGAGCACCTCGATCGGCAGGGAGGCGGCCCCGGACACCGCCACCCTCAGCGTCTTGGGCACCTCGTCCCCATCGCTGTGGATCTTCGAGAGCATCGCCCAGTACATGGTCGGCACCCCGGCGAACATGGTCACCTTCTCCCGGCACATGAGCTCCAGCACCGCACCGGGGTCGAAGCGCGGCAGCAGCACCAGGGTGCCGCGCCTGCGCAGGCAGACGTTCATGACCGAGACCTGGCCGAAGGAGTGGAAGAGAGGCAGCACGGCCAGCGAGACGTCGCCGTCGGGGTCGGCGGGGAACATCCCGTCGCTGACCATGGTGTTGATCAGCAGGTTGGCGTGGGTGAGTACGGCGCCCTTGGCCTGGCCGGTGGTGCCGGAGGTGTAGAGGATGGCCGCGGTGTCACCGGGCTCGGTCTGGACCGTCTCGAACTCCGCGGACATGCCGTCCAGCGCCGCCCAGAACGACTCGCCGTGCTCCGACTCGGTGGCCAGGGGCGTCGTGGGCAGCACGATGAACTGCTCGCACCCGTCGGTGGCGTCGAAGGCCTCCCGCCCGCGCGCGCCCATGGGCAGTTCGGGCGTGCCGTCGAAGCAGAACAGTGCCTTGGCGTCGCTGTCGGTCAGGTGGTAGGCGATCTCCCGCGGCTGCAGCAGCAGGTTGAGCGGCACCACGGTCGCCCCGGCCTTGAGGATGCCGAAGTAGACGAAGGGGAAGTAGGGCACGTTCGGGCAAAGCAGCGCGACCTTGTCGCCCTTGCCGATCCCCCGAGCGACCAGGAGGTTGGCCACCTGGTTCGCGACAGAGTCCACCATCGAGTACGGCAGGCGCAGGTCCCCGAAGACCAGGGCGGTGCGGTCCGGAACGTGGCGGGCACTGTCTTCCAGAATGATCGACAGATTGAGCATCGCGACCCTTTCCTCGATGCCAAGACACGGAACTTCGTACGGTCCAGAATGCCGCGAGGGCGTGGGAAGCACTTGTACGAACGTGCCGACCTCACCCCTACTTGACATGAAAGAGCAAGTACTTGCTATCTTTCGTCAAGTGAGTACGCGCGAGCATGTGGAACTGGCCGGTGAGCTGATCGGGCTGATCGAACGGCGCATCACCGACCCCCTGGAGATCCTGTTCGGCTCCGCCGGCCAGGTGGACCCGATCAGAGCACGGCTGAAGATCGAGGCCGAGGTCTGGGCCGCCCAGCTGATGGGCCCGGACGACGGCCTGGCCGTCCGTACGGCGGCGCGGCTGATCGCCGCCGTCTTCCCCTCCGACGGCCCGTTCGACCCGGCCGACGCGTGGTGGGCCACCGCCTTCGGCAGGGTCGTGGCCAGGCGCGTGGGCCATCCGGGCAAGGAGGCGGTGCCGTTCGCGACCGCCGGAGCCATGCTCGGCATCACCCGGCAGGGAGTCCACGACCTCGTCAAACGCGCCAAGCTCGACCGCCACCCCGACGGCGGGGTCACCACGAAGTCGATCCGCGAACGCCTCGGCCAACCCCAGGAGCGCCATGCCGCACGACGTCACCATCAATGACCACGCCATCCCCCTCGCCGTTCGCGACCACGGCGGGGACGGCCGGCCCGTTCTCCTGCTGCACGGCCTCGGCGGCACCCTCGAAGCCGTGGTGAAGCACCTCGGCCTCGGCAACCCGGCCGTCCTCGGCCACTCGCTGGGCGGGATGCTCGCCGTCCTGTGGGCCAGGCGCCACCCCGAGTGCCCGGGGATCGTCAACCTCGACGGGCTGCGGTCGGCGGAGAACGATCCCGGCAACTACCCCGGCATGGACCCGGCGGCGCCCCGGAGTTCCGCGACAGCATCCCTCTGCTGCGCGAGGTGACCTGCCCCGCCCTGGTCGTCATCCCGGCCCAGGACCCGCCCGGGACGGACGGCGGGGAGCTGATGGCGGCGTTCCGCCGTGGTGTGCGCCGCGACCTCGGCGGCCTGCCGGGACACATCCAGGTCAAGGAGCTGAAGGCCGGTCACGGCATGGTGACCGAGCGGCCCGCGGCCGTCGCCGCCCTGGTCACCGAGTGGCTGCGGCCGTAGGTCAGGTGGCGGAGCGGCCGCCCGCGGTGGTGGAGCACTGCCCGATTGCGGGGGTTACGCGAAGTTTCTCCTAAGCTGCCCGGGTGGCGAAACGGGCATGGATTCTGGTCATCGCGGCACTGGCGAGCTTCGCGAGCATCTACGTGGCGGCGGGCTCCTGGCCGGCCGTGGTGGTCTGCGTGGCGCAGCTGGCGTTCGTGCGGTGGCGGCACGGGTGGATCCTGGCCGTGGTCGTGCTGGGCTCGTACGCGGCGGTGCTGGGGTTCGGCACCTCGGTCGGCATCCTCGGCTTCGCCGGCGGCGCGCTGCTGCTGACCAGGCTGCGCCCGCTCACGGTGCTGGTCGTGGGCAGCGCGGCGGTATTGGGCAACGCCGACGGGGCGATCAGCGCGATGCTGATCTCCCTGGTCATCTACGGGCTCACGACGCTGATCAGGCAGGTCGAGGAGATCACCGCGACCCGGCTGGCGCTGGCGATGTCCGCGGCGGCCGAGGAACGGCTGCGCATCGCCGCCGAGCTGAACCAGGGCCTGGGCCGGGCGCTGGCGGCGATCGCGGACGGCGCCCGCGCGGGCGATCCGCAGGCGGAGACTGCCCGAGCCTCGCTGGCCGAGGCGCGGGCGGCGGCGGCCGGGTACCGGGCGATGTCCCTGGCGCCGGAGATCACCACGGCCAGGGCGATGCTGTCCTCGGCCGGGATCGCCGTGGAGGTGCGCGTCGGCCACGAGGAGCCGCTGGGTCCGGCGGGCGCGCTGCTGGCGGCGGTGCTGCGTGAGGCGGTCACCGACGTACTGCGTCAGGCCACGGCGAGCCTCTGCGTGATCGAGACCGGCCGGGTCTTCCTGCGCGTGACCAGCGACGGCGCCCGCACCGCCGACGACGCGTTCCTGGACGACCTGCCCGCCCGCGTCGAGAAGGCGGGCGGCAGGCTGGTCACCCGGCTGACCGACGAGGGACGGCTGAGCGTGGAGGCGACCCTGCCCGACCTGGGCGGGCCGCGGGCCGGCAACGACTCGTACCGGATGTCGATGGTGCTGGTCGCCGCCGTCGTGCTCGGCTTCGTGGCGAAGGGGCTGATGCAGACCCCCGCCCACCTGCTCGCTCCGGCCACCGCGCTCCTGGCCGCGATCGTGGTGCTGCAGCTGACCTCGGTGAAGGGGCGCCACATGGGACGGCTGGCGGTGCTGACCGCGCTGGCCTACCTTCCGATGCCGCTGCTGGGCCGGAGCTGGCTGGGCGTCCTGGGGTTCCTGGCCGGGCCGGTGCTGCTCTCGTTCTCCTGGCGGGTGGCGGTGCCGCTGGCCGGGCTCGTCGCGGCCAGCGCGGCGGTGGCGAGTCACCTGATGGGCCTGCCGGTCCCGGCGCTGGTCAACTACACGCTGAGCACGCTGGTGACCGCCATGGTCCTGTACGGCCTGATCAAGCTCGCCCAGATACTCAAGGAGTCGCGCGACTCCCGCGACGCCCTGGCCCGCGCGGCCGTCGTCGAGGAACGGCTGCGCGCCGCCCGCGACCTGCACGACCTGCTCGGCCACAGCCTGGCCGCCATCCTCATCAAGTGCGAGCTGGCCCGCCGCCTCGGCAACCCGGAGAGCGAGCTGCGCGACATCGCCGAGATGGCCGAGCGCGCCCAGGCCGACCTGCGCTCGGTCTCCGGTGACCACCGCGACCTGCTGCTGCCCGCCGAGGCCGGCAACGCCCGCGCGGTGCTGACCGCCGCGGGCATCGAGGCCACCGTGGACCTGTCCCACCCGCCGCTGCCTGCCGCCGCCGAGACCGTGCTGAGCACCGTCCTCAGAGAGGCGGTCACGAACGTGCTCCGGCACAGCACCGCCCGCCACTGCACCGTCACCACCACCGCCGACGCCCACCAGGTACGGCTGCGCGTCCGCAACGACGGCGCCAAGGACGGCCCGATCCGCAAGGGCTCGGCCGGGATCGGCAACCTCACCACCCGCCTGGCCGCCCTCGGCGGCACGCTGTCCACCACGCGGGAGGACGGCTGGTTCACCCTGGAGGCGGCGCTGCCGTCAGATCCAGCCGGACTCGCTCGCGATGCGGACGGCGTCGGTGCGGTTGCGGGCGTTGAGCTTGGCCACGATCGCCGTCAGGTAGTTGCGGACGGTGCCCGCGGTCAGGTGTAGCCGTTGCGCCACCTCGGTGGCCTCGGCCCCACCGGCGACCAGGCGCAGCACGTCGACCTCGCGCTGGGTGAGCGGGTTGTCGGCCAGGTCCCAGGCGGTCACGGCCAGCGAGGGGTCCAGGACCCGCCCGCCGCCCGCCACGGTGCGGATGGCGGCGGTCAGCTCTTCCGGGGGCGCCGTCTTCAGCAGGAACCCGTCGACCTGGGAGGCCAGGGCGCGGCGCAGGTGGCCGGGCTTGCCGTACCCGGTGAGCATGAGGGTGCGGCAGGAGGGGAGCTTGTCGCGGATCGTGGCGGCGGCGTCCAGGCCGTCGATGGCGCCGGGCATGTCGACGTCGAGCACGGCCACGTCGGGCCGGTGAACGAGCGCGGCGGCGACGGCGGCCTCCCCCGACTCGACCGCTTCGACGATCTCCAGATCGTCCTCGAGCCCGAGCAGCGCGACCAGGGCGCCCCTGATGACGTGCTGGTCCTCGGCCAGAAGTACGCGAATCACGGGATCATGTCTACCAGTGTCCGCTTTATGACGAGGTCATGGTGACCCGGTGAGCACGTCTCTGTCCTGCGGCAACGCCCGCCAGCAGGCTTGGACTCATGACAGACGTGGTGCGGTTGGACGCGGTGAGCAAGGTGTATGGGAAAGGCCAGAACGCGGTGGCGGCCCTGCGCGAGGTGTCGGCAGGCATCCCGCGCGGCAGCTTCACCGCGGTGATGGGCCCCTCGGGGTCCGGTAAGAGCACGTTCCTCCACTGCGCGGCGGGCCTGGACGTTCCGTCCTCGGGTTCGGTACGGCTCGGCGGCACGGAACTGGCCGGCATGAGCGAGACCGCCCTGACCGAGCTGCGCCGGGGCCGGGTGGGCTTCGTCTTCCAGGCGTTCAACCTGGTCTCCTCGCTGACCGTGCTGGAGAACATCACGTTGCCGCTGCGCCTGTCCGGTGAGAAGGCCGACGCCGCGTGGCTGGCCGAGATCGTGCGCCGGGTGGGGCTGGAAGGGCGTACCGGTCACCTGCCGGCCCAGTTGTCCGGCGGCCAGCAGCAGCGGGTGGCCATCGCCCGCGCCCTGGTGGTACGGCCCGAGGTGGTCTTCGGCGACGAGCCGACCGGCGCCCTGGACACGATGACCGCCCGTGACGTGCTGGTCCTGCTGCGCGAGGTGGTCTCGGCCCTGCGCCAGACCGTGGTGATGGTCACCCACGACCCGGTCGCCGCCTCCTACGCCGACACCGTCCTGTTCCTGGCCGACGGCCGGATCGCCGACTCGATGACCGCGCCCACCGCCGAGAAGGTGGCCGAGCGCATGACCAGGCTGGGAGCGTGGAAGCGATGATCTCGCTGGCGTGGAAGACCCTCCGGCACCGCAAGGCCGGGTTCGCGGGCGCGTTCGTCGCCCTGTTCTGCGCCGCCGCCCTGGTGACGGCGTGCGGCATGCTGCTGGAGACGGGCCTGCGCGGCGCGCTGGCCCCGGAGCGGTACGCGGGTGCGCCGGTCATCGTGGCCGGTGACCAGTTCGAACGCCGCGTGGTCGAAAAGGGCGACGGCGAGACCAAGGTCAAGGCCAAGGCGCTGGCGGAGCTGCGCTGGATCCCCGAGGAGCTGGCCGCCGACCTCGCCGCCGCGCCCGGCGTGGAGAAGGTCGTCACCGAGGTCACCTTCCCCGCCGGGGACGCGCTGGGCCATGGCTGGGAGTCGGCGGCGCTCACGCCGTTCACGCTGAAGAGCGGTCGCGCGCCGGAGAAGGCGGGCGAGGTCGTCGTGGACGCGAGCTTCCGCGGCGAGAACTTCACCACCGCGGGCAGGACCTACCGCGTCGTCGGCGTGACCCACCAGGCGCTGCCCAGCGGGCGAACCGTCTTCTTCAGCACCGCCGAGGCCCGCCGGCTGGCCGGACGCCCCGGCCTGGTCAGCGCGATCGGCGTGTTCCCGCAGGTCCCGGTCGCGGTCAAGGGCGCGATCGCCTACACCGGCGACGAGCGCGGCGCGGTGGAGTTCCGCGACGGCGACAACGCCCGCATCAAGCTGATCAGCATGGGCGGCGCGATGGGCGGCACCTCGCTGCTGGTGGCGATCCTGGTCGTGGTCGGCACGTTCGCGCTCTCCATCCAGCAGCGCCAACGCGAACTGGCCCTGCTGCGGGCCGTCGCGGCCACTCCCCGGCAGATCCGCCGGATGCTCGGCGGCGAGGCGCTCGCCGTCAGCGCCCTGGCCGGGGTGCTCGGGGCGGGGGCCGGAATCCTGCTCGGGTTCTGGCTGCGCGGGCGGTTCGTGGCCCTGGGCGCGATGCCGGACAACCTGCACCTGGTCCTCAGCCCGTTCCCGATGGCCGCGGCCTTGCTGGCCACCGTCGCGGCGGCGTGGGCGGCGGCGCGCGTCTCGGCCCGCCGTACCGCCAAGATCCGACCGGTCGAGGCGCTGGGCGAGGCGGCGATGGAGAAGCCGGGACTGCCGGTCGGACGTCTGATCGCCGGGCTGGCCGTGCTGGCGGGCAGCGTCGTGCTGACGATCCTGCTGACCACCCTGGACACCGAGGCCGCGGCCAGCCCCGTCACCATGCTCACCGCGCTCGCCTGGACGCTGGCCGTCTCCCTGCTCTCCCCGCTCATCGCCCGCGCCGTCACCGCGCTGCCCCTGCGCGGCCCCGGCGCGGGCGGCTACCTGGCCGCGCGCAACCTGCGGGCCGGCACCAAGCGCATGTCCTCGGTGATCACGCCGCTCACCCTGATGACCGCCATGACCTGCACCATCCTGTTCGTGCAGACCACCCTGGGCGCCGCCGCCCAGGAACAGGCCGTCGCGGGGGTCAAGGCCGAGACCGTGCTCGGCCCCGGCGCCTCCGCCACCGCCGCCCGCGAGGTGCCCGGCGTGCGCGCCGTCACCGAGGTGCTGCGCACCTCCGTCAGAGTCGATCTTGAGCGGTACGGCGCGCAGGCCGTCACCCCGCGAGGACTCGACCAGACCATGGACCTCGGCGTGGTCGCCGGCTCGATGGCCGCCTTCGGTGAGAGGTCGGTGGCGCTCAGCACCAAGGCGGCCGGCTGGTTCGGCGTCGCGGTCGGCGACCGGCTCGCGCTCACGCTCGGCGACGGCACCCCGGCCGAGCTGACCGTCGCCGCCGTTTACACGCGCGGCATGGGCTTCGGCGAGCTGACGCTGCCGCACGCGCTGGTCGCCAAGCACGTGGACGACCCGCGCGGCACCCTCCTGGTCGCGGGCGGCGACCGGGCCGCGCTGGCCGGGGCGGGCCCGCTCCTGTCCCCCGCCGGGAACTCCTCCTCCGGCGGCGCGGCCGTCAACTACGTGGCCATGGGCCTGATCATCGCCTTCTGCGCCATCGCGGTGGTGAACACGCTGGCCATGTCCACCTCGGCCCGCTCCCGTGAAATGGCGCTCCTGCGCCTGGTCGGGACCACGCGGCGGCAGGTGCTCGGCATGCTGCGCCAGGAGACGGCCGGAGCCGTGCTGGTCTCGGTGGTGCTGGGCACGCTGATCTCGGCGATCACGCTGGCCGCCGCCGGCCTGGGCATGACCGGCTCGCCGATGCCGTCGGTGCCGCCGCTCGGCTACCTGGGCGTGATCGCCGCGGTGGCGGCGCTGGCCCTGGCCGCCACGGCGATCCCGGCCCGGCTGGCGCTCAGGGAGCACCCGGCCGAGGCGATCGGCGGGCGCGAATAGTTCGTCACCCGGCGGGGGCCTGCGCGAGGGACAGGCTGTTGCCGTCGGGGTCGAGGACGTCCACGTGGCGGACCCCGTTGCCGTAGGTCTCCACGGGATCGTGCTCGATCCCGTGGGCGGCCAGCCGGGCCAGGATGTCGTCCAGGTCGGTCACCCCAAACGTGATCATGGTGCCGCCCACTCGCGCCGCGCGTACCTGCCGGTCGTCGAGGACGACCCAGGCGTTCTCACCGACCTGCCACAGGAGCTCCTCGCCGATGATCTCGTCCGCCGGCCGCCCGAAGAACGCCTCGAACCACTTGCGCGACGCTTCCAGGTCGCTCACGCACACGACGCTGTACAGGTCCATCCGACCCGCTCCTTCCGATCGTCTCGACAGTGAGACCCCGCCAGAGGGCGAGACTCATCGCGCCGCGCCCGGCCCGGGGAGCAGGTCGACGTCGCCGGCGTGCATCGGCTCGCCGCAGTGGGCGCAGCGCAGGTCGGCCTGGCTGATCTCGCCGCAGGCGTGGTGCCGGTAGAGCACCGGCGGCCCGGCCTCGCCCGCCAGCCACCGGTCTCCCCACCCGGCCATCACCATGAGCACGTCGACCAGCTCGGTCCCCTTGGCCGTCAGGTGGTACTCGTGGCGTGGCCGCTGGTCGTAGGGGCGGCGTTCGAGGACGCCGTGGCCGACCAGGTGGTTGAGCCGCTCGGTCAGCACCTTGCGCGAGATGCCGAGATCAGCCTGGAGCTGCTCGAACCGGGTGAAGCCCGCCCACACGTCACGCAGGATCAGCGGCGACCACGGCTCTCCGATCACGTCGAGCGTACGCGCGATGGAGCAGGCCATATCCCCGAAGTTGGTGCGTTGCATGACATCAGTCTACCGATTGGAGTTCCCTAAAGGAACTTAAACTGTTAGGGTCTCCTCAAGGAACTCAAGAAGGAGTCGTCACGATGAGCGAGCTCAACCCCGGCGTCCGCCGCGCCTTCGACAGCACCTCCGTCGCCCACCTGGCCACCGTCCTGCCGGACGGCTCGCCCCACACCGTCCCGCTCTGGGTCGCCACCTATGGCGACCGGATCGTCTTCCTCACGGGCCCGAACTCGCGCAAGGCCCGCAACCTCCACCGCGACCCGCGGGTGGCGCTGTCCATGGCGCCCCTCGACAACCCGTTCGAGCCCGTCATCGTCCGCGGCCGGGTCGTCGAATGGCTCGACGGCGACGCGGCCTGGGAGATCATCGACCAGATCTCGATGAAGTACCTCGGTCAGCCCTACCCCCGGGACGAGGAACGCGTCGTCGGCGTCATCGAGCCCGAGCGGCAGACCGTGGGCGTCGGCTGACGCCTTGATCGCTTGGTGGTGGCTGGATAGGTTGGGGCGCTTTACTGGTTCGCCCCCCAAGGATGGCCATGCGTCGCTACCGCTTCGGCACGATCGCGGCCCTGATCGCGCTCGGCTATCTCGCCGTGATCGCGGCGCTGTGCGCCCTTACGCCGGCCACCCCGCACAACGGTCTCCTGTGGAAAGTCGTCACCCGCGACATGTTCACCGATCGTCTCTTCGCCCCCGGCATCCCGTGGGGACTGACGCTCGCCCTGGTCCTCGTCGGGGCGCTCCAGGCGTGGGCCCTGTGGCAGGTGCTGCGCGGACGGGCCCGCGGCGAGCTGACGGACCGGGGCAGGAAGGTCGGACTGCTGCGGCTGGCCCTTTACCTCAGCGTCGGCACCGGCCTGCTCGACACTGCCAGCGTCCCGCTGATCATCACGCGGGAGATCTACTGGGTCTGGTCGGTGACGGGGATCTTCTCCAGCCTGGTGCACATAGCCGTCGCGTGGCTGTTCTTCCTGGTGCTCCGTGACACCGCCTCCTGCGGGCTGCGACTGTTCTCGCTGGTCGCCGGGGCCCTCGTCGGTGTGCTCGGCATCGGGCAGCACATCACGGAGGTCCTCGGCCTGGACGTGGTCGCGCAGTACTTCACCCTCGACGGTTTGTCCGGCTACATCTGGCTCGCCTGGGCGGTGTCGATCCTGATCGCCCAGAGCAGGGACCCCCGCTGGAGCACGGCGACCGTCCGGATCGGGATCGCCGCTCAAGTGGTGTCGGTTCTCCAGCCCACCGGATCCATGTCCGTCGTCTCCCTCGGATCCGAATTCCCCTTCACGATGGTGTCCTATTCGCTCCTCTCCGCCGTCGGCGTCCTCGGGCTGGTGTGGGAGGCCAGGACCGCCCACGAGCTGGCCGGCCCCCTGCCGGAGGCCGCCGTTCCGGCGCCGGAGCGGTCGGCGGCCAGGCGATGGCCACTGCCCGCCGTGGCGATCGTGCTTCCGCTGATCCCCGCCGCCGTCAACCTCGCGCAGGGCAGGTACTTCTGGATCGGCCCCCGAGGCGCGATCGAGCAGTTCGTCCGGGAGGAGAGCTGGCATGCCCAGACCTGGTTCGGCCTCGACGTCTTCGTCGGTGCCGGCGGCCCCGCTCTGCTGATCCTGGTCGCCGTGCTGCGCCGTACCCGCCGTGCCGTACAGGTGGTGTCGGTGACGCTGGCCGTCGCCGCGGCCGTGGGTCTCGTCAGCGCGCTCACCGCCCGGACGGGGTCGGCGGAGTTCCGCTACGAAGGCCGGCAGATCTACCCGGAGTGGATCTTCGCCCAGGCACCGGACGGAGAGATCTTCTTCGGCATCTCACCGTTGTTCTACAGCGCCGCCCTGCTCGGCTCCGCGCTGCTCCTGCGGTTGCTCTACCCGATCGCGCCCGCCCCGCGCGCCCGCCACCACGTCCTGCTCGCCGGGCTCGCCGCGGTCGTCGCGCTCGGCTTCGTGCCCGCCGCCGACCAGGCGCGCGGCCCGGTCACCACGGCCAAGGTCTGCAACCCGTACCCGGGCACGAGGCTGCCGGACGAGCCGGAACTCACCCCCGACCAGCGCTTCGTGTGCTCCCTCCGGCAGGGAAACGTGATCAAGGTCGGCGCCACCGCGTCCGACGCCGGGGTCCTCGCCTACGCCCGCCGGTTGTGCGACATCTACACCCGCAACGATCCCGAAGAGGTCGCCCGCCTCAAGGCCACGGACGGGCTGCAGCGCGATGACCTCGCCCACCCGCTCGCGGAGATCTGCCCCAGCGCGAACACCGTGGTCAAGGCGGTGGCGGCCGAGCAGGACCGGGAGTTCCAGGAATGGCAGGCCGCGGCGCGGCGCATGTGCGACGCCACTCCGCGCCATCGACCGCTCATCAAAGCCGCCCACGTGACCCGCGTGAAGGAACCCCAGCTGACCGACTACGGGGTCGTCGAGACCTACGAGCCGACAGGGACCGACCAGGACCCGGCCGAGGACGGCCTGCTGGACAAGGCTCAGGACGACGGCCTGGTGGCCTCCCTCCCCGGCCGCCTGATGGTGCTGACCCACTCCGACTTCGACATCTGCGTGACCGTGGAGACCTACACCCGCCGTCCGCCGGTGGAGACCAAGGGCTGGGACCACGTCGCCGAGGTCGGCTACGAGAGCCCCACCGGCGACATCGTGCTCAGGGACGATCTGAGCGGCACCGAGTTCCCCGACCTGTCACTCAACGGCCGCGCCGGCCACTACCGGATCCGCGTGCACTACGACTGGTTCAAGGACAAGGACGGCCAGGAGGGCCAGCGCCTGCTGATCATGGCGTACCCGGGGAAGGGGAAGAAGCCGGTCACCTACCGCGAGCCGCCCAAGCGGTGAACGTGCTCCATGGGGAACGCTTGCCTCGCGCACGGGTTCCGCAAAAGACCCATACGGGGAGGAGTCGATCGCAGAATTCGTCGGCAGAGGAGGGCTGATGACCACGGTCATGAAGGCCGAGTCGGTGGGACCGGTGGATGTCGCCGTCATCACGTTCGGCGGGGAGCAATTCGATCCGGGGGTGGTGTCCGCGATCCGGGAGATCCAGGACAAGGGCACCGTCCGGGTCGTCGACCTCAGCTTCGTCCGCAAGGCGGCCGACGGAACCGTGTCGTCGGCCGAGGTCGCCGACACGGATGTCGCGGAGGACTACGCGGGGCTCGCCGACGAGGAGCTCGACCTCCTCAACGACGAGGACCTGCGCCTGCTGGGCGACGCCCTCGACCCCGGTACGGCCGCGCTGGTCGTCGTCTGGGAGAACACGTGGGCGGCCCAGCTCGGCGCCGCCCTCCGGGCCTCCAGCAGCGAGGTTTCGACGCTGGAGCGCATTCCCCGCCAGGTCGTCCTGGACGCCCTCGCGGCTCTGGAGGATGAGCGATGATGCTCCGACGTCGAGTGGGCAGGCCCGGTCTCATCGGCGCCATGGCGCGTACCGCGGTGATCACCGGTACGGCGACCGCGGTGAGCGGCGGCATCCAGCGCAGGCAGGCCAGGCGCATGGAGGAGCAGGAGGCGGCCTCCGCGGCCCAGGCACAGGCACAGGCCCAGGCCCAGGCTCCCGCCACGGACCCGGCCGAGCGGATGCGGCTCCTGCGGGAGCTGGGCCAGATGAAGGCCGACGGGCTGCTCACCGAGGCGGAGTTCGCCGCGGAGAAGGCGCGGATCCTGGCCTCATGAGCCTGTCCAAGAGGGGCGGCCGCCACCGACAATGACATCGGGCCGGCGCTCACAGCCGCCGGGGAAAGGACCGGATGATGCCGCAGAGACCGAGGGTCGTGGTCGTGGGGGCCGGGTTCGCGGGGCTGGGCGCCACGAAGGCGCTGGCCAAGACGGGGGCGCTGGTGATGCTGGTCGAGCGCAACCCGTACGCGACCTTCCAGCCCCTTCTCTACCAGGTCGCCACGGCCGGGCTGGGCGCCTCTGACGTGACCTATCCGATCCGCACCTTCGCCGCCAAATGGCCAAATGTCCGGACCCGTCAGGCCGCCCTGACCAAGGTGCTGCCGGACGAGCGGCGGGTGGAGTTCGAGGACGGCAGCGGCCTGGACTACGACTATCTCGTGCTGGCCACGGGCGTGACCACCAACTGGCTCGGCATCGACGGGGCACAGGACAACGCGCTGCCCATCTACTCGCTGCGCGACGCGGCCGCGCTGCGCGACCGGCTCGGGCGCCTCCTGGAGGACACGGCGCTCGGCCGCCGCAAGAGCACGCACGTCGTGGTGGTGGGAGCGGGCGCGACCGGGGTGGAGATGGCGGGCACGCTGGCCGAGTTGCGCCGCCGTACCCTGCCGCTGACCCATCCCGAGATCAAGCCGGGCCAGACCAGCGTGACGCTGGTGGAGCGGTTCGACCACGTGCTGGCGCCGTACAAGTCACGGCTGCGGAACGCGGCCGCGGCGGCGCTGCGCAAGCGGGGGGTGAAGCTGCGGCTGGGGTGCACGGTGGCGGCCGTCGAGCCGGACGCGGTGGTGCTGAACGACGGCACGCGGCTGCCGAGCGACCTGACCGTGTGGGCGCTCGGCGTGACCGCGCCCACCCAGGTCGCCGACTGGGGCCTGCCGCAGAGCGAGGGCGGCCGGGTCGCGCTCACCGAGGCGCTGAACGTGCCGGAGCACCCGGAGATCTTCGTGGCCGGCGACCTTTCCGGACCGCCCGCCCCGCAGCCGCAGCTCGCCCAGCCGGCGATCCAGATGGGCGAACACGTCGGCAGGCAGATCGCCGCGGCCATGCGGGGCGAGCCGGCCCGGCCGTTCTCCTACGACGACCCGGGGATCATGGCCACCGTGGGCAAGGCCGAGGCCGTGCTGCAACTGCCCAACGGGCTGACCGTGCACGGGCTCCCCGCCTGGCTGGTGTGGATCTTCGTGCACCTGGCGTACCTGCTGGGCGGGCGCAACCGCGCCAGCGTGCTGCTCAACTTCCTCTGGCGGTACGCCGGGCCGCGCCGCACCGCCACCAGCGTCTCCCAGTAGTTCCGCGAAGAATTCGCCGGTGCTGTCACAAGTCCGGGGGCTGCCCTGTCATAGCTGGCGACCGGGTGGCACAGGAGGTGCCCCGGCGGACCTGCGAGGGGGTTTGTGATGAAGGTCGTGGTCATCGGCGGTACCGGACTGATCGGCTCTAAGGTCGTGACCAAGCTGGGAGAGCACGGTCACGAGGCGGTGGCTGCCTCGCCCAACACCGGCGTCAACACGCTCACCGGGGAAGGGCTGGCCGAGGTGCTGGCGGGCGCGCAGGTGGTGGTCGACGTGTCGAACTCGCCGTCCTTCGAGCCCGCCAAGGTGATGGAGTTCTTCGAGACGTCCACGCGGAACCTGCTGGCGGCGGAGGCGGCGGCCGGTGTCGGCCACCATGTCGCGGTCTCGGTCGTGGGCACGGAGCGGATGCCGGAGAACGGCTACTTCGCCGCGAAGATCGCCCAGGAGAAGCTGATCGAGAAGTCGGGGATTCCGTTCTCGCTGGTGCACGCGACACAGTTCTTCGAGTTCGTGCGCAACATCGCCGACACCGCCACCGAGGACGGCAAGGTGCGGATCGCGCCGGTGAGATTCCAGCCCATCGCGGGTGACGAGGTGGCGCAGGCGGTGGGCAGGGCCGCGGTGGGCACGCCGCTGAACGGCCGTACCGAGGTCGCCGGGCCCACGCAGTACCAGATGGACGAGTTCTTCCGTCAGGCGCTGGCCGCCTGGGGCGACCCCCGCGAGGTGGTCACCGACCCGCTGGCGCGCTACTTCGGCAGCGTGCCCGGCGAGCGGACGCTGGTGCCGGGCGACGGGGCCACGCTGGGCACGGTCACGTACCGCGATTGGCTCGCCACCGGCAAGTAGCCGCAGGAAAGGTGATCACGTTGGAATCCACGCCGAGATCGACCGCCTGGCAGTCGGCCCTGACCATGCTGCAGGAGGCGAAGCCGCCGTTCGTCCCGCCGGGCGCGCACGCGATGACGGTGGTGATCGAGTACCCGCCCGGCGATCCGGGGACACCGCCGCACCGGCACTCGGGGCCCGCGTTCGGCCTGGTGCTGGAGGGCGAGATGCTGCTGGAGATCGAGGGTGAGCCGGAGCGGGTGGTGCGTGCCGGGGAGGCGTTCTGGGAGCCGGGCGGCGACGTCATCCACTACCAGGACGGCAACAACCGCGACGACGTCCGGGTGCGGTTCACCGTGACGATGTTGTGCGAGCCCGGTAAGCCGATGCTCACCCTCGTGGACGAGGAAGAACTGGCCCGGCGCCAGGACCGCCGCGCCCCGCGCCCGTCCTGAGGACACGCTCGTCGTGATCGTGCGGCTGATCCAGGCGGTCAGCCGCACCTTCGAGCACGGGAAAAGTCAGTCCCCCTCGTACGGCAGGACCTCGTCGTAGGAGATGACCAGGTGACGCGGCCCCCGCAGGGTCGAGCTGGGGCGGTACGGCGGCGGGTCGGTCACCAGGCGGGGGTTCACCAGGCGCTTGGCGAGCTGGCGGAGCGCGATCTGGGCCTCCAGGCGGGCCAGCGGGGCGCCGAAGCAGTTGTGGATGCCGCCGCCGAAGCCGAGGTGCTGGATGTAGGGGCGGTCCGGGTCGAAGCGGTCGGGGTCGTGCACGTGCGCGGGGTCGCGGCTGCCCGAGGCGAGGGCCAGGATGATGCTCGACCCCTTGGGGATGGTGACGTCCGCCACCGTGATGTCGTCGAGGGCGACGCGCTGGGGCAGGAAGTGCACGGGCGGCTCGAAGCGCAGCAGTTCCTCGACGGCGCCGATGACCAGGTCGGGCTCGTCGCGGAGCCGTTCGAGCAGGCCGGGGTTGCGCAGCAGGGTCAGCATGCCGTTGGTGATCAGGTTGACCGTCGTCTCGTGCCCGGCGATCAGCAGCAGCACCGCGGTCGTCATCACCTCGGTCTCCGACATCGAGCCCTCGGGACCGTGGTAGGTGACCAGCCCGGACAGCAGGTCGTGGCGCGGATTCTCGCGGCGCGACTGGGCGAGCTCGCCCAGGTAGCCGGCCAGCGCGAGCCCGGCGGACTGGCGGCGCCTGGTCCGCTCCTCCACGCTGCCCTCGCCGGGGCCGAGGGTCTCGACGATCTCGTCCGCCCAGACGTGGAAGCGGGACTCGTCCTCGCGCGGGACGCCGAGCAGGCGGCAGATGACCGTGACGGGGAACGGGTAGGCGATGTCGTCGACGATGTCGGCCTGGGTCCGGTCGGAGATGCCGTCGATCAGCTCCTTGACGAGCTCGTGCAGTTCCCCGCGCATGCCCTCGACGACGAGCGGGGAGTGCGGCGGCCCGAAGTGGCGCATCGTCAGCCCCCTGAGCCGGTCGTGCTCGGGCGGGTCGACGCGGATGAAGGAGGGCGGCAGCGGTTCGCCGGCCGGCGGGTGGGCCAGGTTCCGGGCGTCGGAGCTGACCCGCGGGTCGTGCAGCAGCGCGACGATGTGCTCGTAGGTGTTGACGACGTAGGCGCCGTCCTCCAGCCGCACCACGGGTGTCCGGCGGAGCTCGGCGTACAGCGTGTACGGGTCCGCCCTGTTGGCGAACTCGTGAATCTCGTCGTAGATGCGTGCCGGCTCCACGGATGTGCCCCCGTCTGGTCGTCGTTACTGGTGCCGGACGAGCGTGACGCGCCGCTCGGCCGGGTCGTGGCCGGTCACGACCACGGTCGCGCCCTCGGCGGGCGCCAGTCGCGGCGGCCCCTCAGCCGGTACGGCCCGCAGCCCGTCGGGCCTGCCGACCATCTGGAAGCCGGGCGGGAACGGCGCCGCCCGCTGGATGAGGTCGCGGTAGAAGTCCAGCCACATCGCCTGGTCGAAGGTGACGGCGGCGGTGATCCTGCCGCGGTAGCCGTACACGGCGACGAAACGGCGTTCCTCCACGGAGCCCTGCGCGATCACGACCTCGTCGGCGATGGTCGGCACGCCGACGGACTTGATGTTGACGCCGAACTGGTTGGACCAGAAGACCGGCAGCGACAGGTGCGGCCAGCGATGCGCCTGGTCGCTGAGCATGTTGTGGGCGGCGATCTCGGCCTGGGCCACGGCGTTGCCCCAGTGTTCCAGCGACATGAACTGGTAGTGGTACACCGGGTGTGGGAAGCGGGCCACGTCACCGGCGACGAACACGTCATCGGTGACCAGGCCGTTGATGTCGACGGCACGGCAGCCGGCGTCGGTGGCCACTCCCCAGGGGCCCGCCGCCAGGCCCGAACCGGCCAGCCATTCGATGTTGCGGACCGCGCCGAGCGCGACCACCGCCATGTCGGCTTCGACCGTGGTGCCGTCCGACAGCCTGGCCCCGCGCACGCGGCCGTCGGCGTCGCCTTCCAGCGCCTCGACCTTGACCCCGCAGCGCAGGTCCACGCCGGCGTCGCGCTGGATGCGGGCGGCGACGTCGCCGATCACCTTGCCGAGTGCGCCGGCGAGCGGCGCCGGGCCCGCCTCCACGACGGTCACCGCCACGTCGAGGTCGCGGCAGACGGAGGCGACCTCCGATCCGGTGAACCCGGCCCCGATGATCAGCACCCGCCGGACGCCCGCGGCCAGCCGTTCCCTGATCCGGTGCGCGTCGTCCAGCGTGCGCAGCACGTGCACCCCGTCGAGGGCGGCCTCCTGCTCGTTCGGCCACGGCCTGGCCCGCACGCCGGTGGCGATCAGCACCTTGTCGAAGCCGATCTGCCTGCCGTCGGCCAGCCGTACCTGCTTGGCGGCCAGGTCCAGGCCGGTCGCGGGGGTGCCGGAGAGAAACTCGACCTCGATCTCGCGCAGGTGCGGCAGCGCGGTGTGCTCGACCGTGATCGTGCCGGTCAGCACCTGTTTGGACAGCGGCGGCCGGTCGTACGGCTCGTACCGCTCGTCGCCGATCAGCGTCAGCCTGCCCTTGAAGCCGTCCCGGCGCAGGACGCCCGCGGCCCTGCCACCGGCCAGGGAGGCGCCGACGATGACGATGTGGCCGTCGCGCTTGAAGGCGTCGTCGCCGTGCGAGGTGGCGTAGCTCGGTTCCGGTTCCTTCGTCCGGTGCTGGGTGGCCATCCTGTCGATGTGGATGGCCTGCACCGGACAGGCCGCGGCGGCCTGAAGCACCCGTTCCCGCTGGGCGGCCTCGGGGTCGGGGTCGTACATGAGCGCCTCCTGGCCGTGCATCGTGAACACGGCCGGGGCCATGAACGCGCACTGCCCGTACCCCTGACAGCGCGTGAGGTCCACGACAACTCTCACAGCCACACCCCCGTCGATCCGGTACGGCACACGCCGCCAGGCTGATGTACCCGGCTCTTTCTCCGCGATAAGCGAGGAAAAGTCATGGATTGGGTCAGGAAGCGCGGGCGCGGCAGCAATGAACCTTTGGGCCCTCCGGCGGCAAGAGCCTGTTGACGACACAACGGCGACAGGAGCGTTCATGAGATTAGTCCTGGGAACCCTCGCCACGATCGTGGCCGGATCTCTCCTCGCGGGCGGCGTCGTCGGCGCCGCCCGCGCCGACCCGGCGGCGTCCGGCGTCACCGGCGCGGTGACCCTGCTGACCGGCGACCGGGTGATCCTCACGGCGAACGGCCACCGGGTCGAGCCGGGGCCGGGCAGGAACGTCCGCTTCGACGTCCAGCGCCGCCAAGGACACCTCCACGTCATCCCATGGGACGCCAAACGGCTCCTGGCCGAAGGCCTGCTGGACGCGCGGCTGTTCGACGTCACGCAGCTGCTCACCTGGAGGTACGGCGACGCCGACAAGCCCGAGATCCCGCTGATCATCCAGTCGCCCGCGGGGAAGGCGGCGACGGCGCTCGGCGCGGCCAAGCCACTGGCCGGGCCGGAGCTGGCCGGCATGAGCGTCCCCAAGGCCAGGGCGGGCCAGACCTGGCAGGGCCTGGCCGGCAACGCGCGAACCCTGGCCGCGGCCAGGTCGAAGATCTGGCTCGACGGCAAGCGCCGCTTCACCCTCGACCAGAGCGTCAAGCAGATCGGGGCGCCGCAGGCCTGGCAGCAGGGGCTGACCGGAGCCGGTGTCACGGTGGCCGTGCTGGACTCCGGCTACGACGCCACGCACCCCGATCTCAAGGAGGTGGTCACGCAGTCGCGTAACTTCTCCGACGATCCGGACGTCACCGACCGCGTCGGTCACGGCACCCACGTCGCCTCCACCGTGGCGGGGGCCGGTGCGAAGTACCGGGGCGTCGCACCGGGCGCGAAGATCGCGGTGGGCAAGGTCGGATCGGAGTGGATCACCGACTCGGCGCTGCTGGCGGGCATGGAATGGGCCGCGACCGAGGTCAAGGCGAAGATCATCAACCTCAGTGTCGGCGGCGTGGACCATCTGGGCATCGACCCGGTGGAGCAGGCGGTCAACACGCTGTCCGCGCGTACGGGAGCGTTGTTCGTCATCTCCGCCGGCAACGAAGGACCGGTTTCCATCAGCAGTCCGGGCAGCGCCGACGCGGCGCTGACGGTCGGCGCGGTGGACAAGTCCGACCGGATGGCCGGCTTCTCCAGCCGCGGCCCGAGGACGGGCGATCACGCGATCAAACCCGATGTGACCGCTCCTGGCGTCGACATCACGGCGGCCGCCGCGCGGGGCACGGCCGACGGCCCCTACGTCGCCTACTCGGGCACCTCCATGGCCGCGCCGCACGTGGCGGGCGCGGCGGCGATCCTCGCCCAGCGGCATCCGGACTGGACCGGCGAACAGCTCAAGGCCGCGCTCATCGGCAGCGCCGCCCCGCAGCCCGGCGCCACGCACTTCGACCAGGGCGCGGGACGCGTGGACCTGGTCCGCGCGCTCGGCGCCCAGGTCCACGCCGGTCCCGCGAACCTCGGCGCGGCCTTCCGCTGGGACTCCGATGAACGCAGGACGACCAGGGAGCTCACCTACACCAACACCGGCGACGCCCCGGTCACGCTGGATCTCACCACGGAGGGCGAGGTGCTGAGCACCTCGGCGCGACGGGTCGAGGTGCCCGCCAAGGGCACGGCGTCGGTCACCGTGACGATCGACGCGACCGGCAAGGCGCCCGGCGACTATCCGGGCACCGTCACCGCCGGTTCTGGTGACCTCCGGGTGCGTACCATCGCGACCGCGTACGTGGAGCCGGAGTCCTACGACGTGACGGTGCGCGCGCTCGGGACCGACGGCCGGCCGGTCAGCGCGCTGGGCGAGTTCTACAACGACGCGGGCGAGCGCCACCCGCTGTCCCAGGTCGACGGGCCGGGCACCTACCGGCTCCCCGCGGGCGAGTGGAACCTGTACGTCGACGTCTACGAGGAGCCGCACACCATCACGACCACGCACCTGCCGGTGAAGGTCGGCGGCCGCGACATGGAGGTGGTGCTGGACACGCGCAAGGCCAAACCGGTCACGTTCGCCGTGGACGACCCCGCCGCCGTCCCCAGCGGGTTGATCGAGGTCTCGGTGAAACACGGCTCGTGGTGGTTGAGCTGGTTCGCCGCCGGGCCGAACCTGAAGACCCTCGTGCTCGCCTCCAGGCAGCCCGGGTTGACGTACATCGCCAGGACGCACCTCCACGCGCCCGGCCCGGTCCGGTACGACCTGGTCGACGAACGCCACGGCGGCATCCCCGAGGACCCCGCCCACACCGCCAGGACCAAGGACCTCGACAAGGTACGCACGACCTTCCGCGGTGCCGGAGTGGCCGCGACCGGCACTTACTACGCGGCGAACAGCAACGGCGTCATCGCGGACGGATGGCTGACGCCCACCGAGAACGTGGCCCTGCCGGGCACGCTCCTGCAGTACCGGACTCAGGGCTACAAATGGTCCGCCGCGCTGCAGGCCGGAGAGTCCGTGGTCACGGAGGGCGTCAAGCCAGTCCACAACGGCCAGGCCGAAGAAACCTGGAACGTCGCGGTGAGCGGGCCGTCCTTCGCCACCCCGGGAGCCTGGCGGGAGAAGGACACCCTGACCTTCGACGCCGCCCGGCTGTACTCCGACGGGGTGCCCGGCCGGTTCGGCATGGACGGCGCGGCCACCGGAACCGTCACCCTCGCCGAGGGCGACCGGGTCATCTCCACGATCGACTACGCCGCGTGCCAGCCGTATCCGTGGGATCCGGCGTCCTGCCGGCTGACCGCCACCCTCCCGCCGGGCGCCGCCACCTACACGCTCACCGCGACGGGCGGGCGGGCGGTGCCGTACTCCACGCTCTCCACGAAGGTCGAGTCGGCGTGGACGTTCCGGTCGGCGAGCACCGCGGCGCGGCAGCCGCTCGCGCTGACCGCGATCCGGTACGCGCCGCGAGGGCTGGACGCGTACAACCGCGCCAAGCCCGGATCGTCCACCCGGCTGCCCCTCTGGATCGAGCGCAACCCCGGGGCGCCCGCGGCGAAGGTGAAGTCGATCCGCCTGTCGATGTCCGTCGATGACGGGGCGACGTGGCGTGACATCCCCGTCAAGGCCGAGGGTCCGGGCTGGAGCGCGCGGGTGCCCAACCCGCGTACGGCGGGCTTCGTGTCCCTGCGCGCGACCTCAGCCGACTCCGCGGGCAACACCGTCACCCAGACCATCCACCGCGCCTACGCGGTCGGGTAGCCGTCGGTGACGCGGTAGCCGACGCCGGGGACGGTGCCGATGACCGGAGGTTCGCCGAGTTTGCGGCGGAGCCTGCCGACCGTGACGGGGACGACGTTGGAGAAGGGGTCGGCGTGCTCGTCCCATGCCTGTTCGAGGAGGTCCTCGGCGGACAGGACGGCCGGGTGCGCGCGCATGAGCGCCTCCAGCACGGCGAACTCCCTGGCCGACAGGTTGAGCGGGCGGCCGTCGCGGGTGGCGGTGTGCCGCAGGGTGTCGAGCTCGATGCCCGCCGCGCGGTACGTCCGGGAGCGGGGGGCGGGCTGGCGGCGGGCCAGGGCACGGATCCTGAGCACGAGTTCGGGGAAGTGGAACGGCTTGGGCAGGTAGTCGTCGGCTCCCAGGCTGAGGCCGCTGACCCGGTCGCCGGGGGCGCCGGCGGCGGTCAGCATGAGCACCATGGCGGGCTGGCCGCCGTCGGCGATCATCCGGCACAGCGTGTCGCCGTGCAGGCCGGGCAGGTCGCGGTCGAGGACGACGACCTGGTAGGGGTTGAGGTCGAGCTTGGCGGCCGCCTCCCGCCCGTCGTAGGCGACGTCCACGGCCATGCCCTGGTCACGGAGCCCTTCGGCGATGCCGTCGGCCAGCGCCCTGGAGTCCTCGACGACCAGGATTCTCATGCGTGGTCCTCGGGCAGGGTGATGACCAGGCGCAGGCCGCCTTCGGGGCGGGCGTACAGGCTGAGGGTGCCGTTGTGCGCCTCGGTGATCGCCTTGACGATGGACAGTCCGAGGCCGGTGCCGGTCCGCTCGGCGTCCGGGCGCCGGAAGGGCTCGGTCAGCCGGCCGAGGTCTTCCGGGGTGAGGACGGTTCCGGTGTTCTCGACGACGAGGCGGGCCTGCTTGTGGCCGGTCTCGGCGCTGACGCGGATCCAGCCGCCCTGCCGGTTGTGCCGGACCGCGTTGTCCACGACGTTCCCGATCATGCGGGTGAGCAGGGTTTCGCTGCCGGTGACCCACGCCTGCGGGCAGGGGCGGTGGTCGACGTGGAGCGGCAGGGCGGCGATGGTGCCGGCGTGCCGCTGGAGGGCGGCCGCCGTGATGGCGCTCAGGGCGACGCGGGACCGGTCGTCGGAGGGGCCCTGCTGGGTGCGGGCGAGGATGAGGAGGCTTTCCAGGAGCGCGTCGACGTGGTCGAGCTCGTTGCGGATCCGGTCGCCGAGGCTGACGAGTTGCGGGGGCAGCGGGCCGGGTTTGGCCATGGCCACGTCCAGCCATACCCGCATGGTGGTCATCGGGGTGCGCAGTTCGTGGGAGGCGCTGGCGGCGAAGCGGCGCTCGGACTCGAACGACCGCTCCAGCCTGGCCAGCAGTTCGTCGATCGTGTCGGCCAGTTCCTTCAGGTCGTCGTCCGGGCCCTGGAGGCTGAGGCGTTCGTGCAGGTTGGTGGCGGAGATGCGGCGCGCGGCGGTGGTGATGGCGCGGATGGGCGCGAGGAACCGTCCCGCCACCAGCCAGCCGAACAGCAGCGAGACCACCGCCATGACGGCCAGGGCGACGCCGGCCAGGGTGAGCAGCTTGCCGAGGTCGGAGCTGTGGGTGGTGACGGCCTGTGTGCCGGGGACGTGGACGGTGGTCGTGGTCTCGCCCTGCCACAGGCCGACCGTCAGGATCAGCAGGACGGCGCCGGAGGCGACGAACAGCCCCCAGTACGACAGCGCCATGCGCATGCGGATGGCGGGCCGTCTTCGCAGGCCGGCCATCGGCGTGCTCTTCACCCTGCCCAGAATGCCGTATTCCACATGACAGCGGCATAACAGGCGGCGTTGGGCCGGTGTCATCCCCTGCGGCGTACAAACGGCGCCATGGACAGAACGACGCTGAGCGCGGAGTGGACCAGGTTCAGGACCGGACGCGGCTGGGTGCTCGGCATGGTGGCCTCGGTACTGGTCACCGTGTCGCTCGGACTCCTGGTCGCCGGGAGCGCCCGCACCACCTGCGTGACCGGGAAGGGCGAGGGCCCCTGCCCCGCGCCTTTGCTGGGACCAGATGGTACGGCGGTGGCGGACAAGTACTACTTCGTCCACCAGCCACTCCAGGGAGACGGCGGCATCACCGCCCGCGTATCGGACCTGACCGGCCAGATCCGGCTGCCGGACGCCGTACCCGGGGTGCGCAACGTCAAGGAAGGGGCGGTGGTGCCGTGGGCGAAAGCCGGACTCATCATCCGGCCGACCCTCAAGCAGGGCACGCCGTACGCCGCGGTCATGATCACCGGAAGGCACGGCGTGCGGATGCAGCACAACTTCACCCACGACGTGGCGGGCGGCCCCGTCAACGGACCGCGCTGGCTGCGGCTGAGCAGGGCGGGCGACACCATCACGGCCCACGAGTCCGGCGACGGCAGGACGTGGACCCAGGTCGGCACGGTCACGCTGGCAGGACTGCCGCGGACGGTCGAGGTCGGGCTGTTCGCCGCCTCGCCCAGCGCGCTGACGGACATGACCGGCCGCTTCGCCCAGGCCACCGCCACCTTCGACCGGATCGCGCTGCGGGGCGTGAACGGTTCGTGGCGCCACGATGACGTCGGCCTCACCATGAAGCCCGACGGCACCCCGCATCATCCGGGGCAGGCCGTAGAGTCGGGCGGCAAGATCATCGTGAGCGGGGGTGGTGACATCGGGCCGGTCGTCATGACCGGCGGCCTGCGCGCCGATCTCACGTTGCTGGGCGGGGTCGCCGGGCTGGTCCTGGTGATCGTGGTGGCGGTCACGTTCTTCACCGCGGACCGGGGCGATCCGCGGGCCAAGGCCGTGGTGATGGGCGCGGTGGCGTTCGTGACCGGGTTGGTGACCTCGGGCGCCGTGGTGCCCGGCGGGCTGGCGCTGATGCGGGCCAATCAGAACCCGGTTCAGCCGATCACCCTGGCCACCGGACTCCAGGTGATCGTCGGCTACGCGGCGCTGACCGCGGCGGCCGCGGTGCTGGCCCTCGGCCTCGCCGCCCTGGTCAGGCGGGGCATCGTCGCCGTCGGACTGGCCGTCGGACTGGTGGTGGCGCCCTATCTTCTGGCGGGCGCGGGGCTGGCGCCGTGGCTGCTGATGATCACTCCGGCCGCCGGGTTCGCGATCACGCAGAGCGTCCCCGTGTTCGCGCACATCGAGGTGGACCCGTCGCTGCTCGGCGGGTACTACCCGCTTCCGCCCTGGGCGGGGCTGGCGGTCATCTGCGGATATGCCGCCCTCGTGCTCTGGCTGGCTCACCGATCCTGTCGGTCGGCGGTGATACCTCTGACGCATGCCCACCGTCACCCTTCGCGATGAGACCGCGCCCGGCAAGACGTTAGCCGAGTTCGCGCTGCCCGACCTGCCGGAACACGCCGCCCGTCCGAATCTCAACCACCCGGCCGGACACCGGCTTCGGCTGCACCGCGAGACACTCGAACTGCCCGCGGAGTCCCAGCAGATCATCGTCTTCCTCCCGGCCGACCATCAGACGGCCAGGGCCATCGACCGGCTCAAGGCATCACGACCAATCAATGGGTCGTAACCGATGTTCCTTATTACGATGATCGGATGCTTTCTGCCCCCCTGACCACCGCTGACCCGGCGTTGTCGAATACCAGGCGCCTGGCTTGGCTGGACGCGCTGCGGGGGCTGGCTGCGATGGTCGTGGTGTTCGAGCACGCGCTCGAGCCGCTGTGGCCGGAGGCGCGGCTGCCGATCAAGGCCGTCTTCGATCCCGGCTGGTACGGCGTGCTGGTGTTCTTCCTGGTCAGCGGCTACGTCGTCCCGGCATCGCTGGAGCGCCGGGGCAGCCTGCGCGCCTTCTGGATCTCGCGGTTCTTCCGGTTGTGGCCACTGTTCACCGTGTGCGTGGCAGGCATGGCACTGCTGGCCGCACTCGGCTGGGACAGCCTGCACACCTGGTGGGGCAGCCGGCCGGTGGCGATGGCCCTGGCGCACGCCGGCATGCTGCAGAACCTCATGTACGTGCCGAACCTGGCCAACGTGCTGTGGACGCTCTCCTTCGAGATGGCCTTCTACCTCCTGCTGACCGCGATGTTCACCCTGGGTGTGCACCGGCACAGCACCGTGACGGCGCTCGCGTTCGCCGCGGTCGCGGTGCTGGGCGCCGGGCTGCTGCCCGTGACGCTGCTGTCGGCCGGTGGGGCGGGCCGCATGCTCACGGTCGTGGTGGTGGTGACCGCCGTCCTGGCCGCCGGGCTGGCCGCGGTGCTGTGCGGCGGCAGGCGGGTACGACAGGTGGGCGCCGTGGCCATCGCGGGCACGATCCTCCTGCTGCTGGCGGTCAACCAGAGCTACCCAGGGCCGTGGCAGGGGTTGTTCATCCTGGCGACCATGTTCGCCGGCACCGCGCTGTATCGCGTCGAGGCGGGCCGGCTCTCTCACCGGCACATCGCCTGGGTGGCGCTGATACCGCTGGCCGGGTTGTGGCCGGCGCGGGCCGAGACCGGGCTGCAGGTGGCGATCGTGGCGGCCTGGCTGACGTTCGCCGCCGGGCTGGCACTGCGTCACCGCACGATGCCGTCGTGGCTGACCTGGCTGGGCCTGGTGTCCTACTCGATCTACCTGCTGCACCCGCTGCTGCTGGAGAGCGTGGAGTTCTTCCTGCCGGATCCGCCGGCCGTACCGTTGGTGGTGCGTCTGACCTTGCTGGTGGCGGTGTGCGCGGCGCTGCTCGGCCTGTGCGCGCTGACCTGGCGATGGGTGGAGAAACCGGCGCAACGGCTGGGCAAGCGCCTGATCAACCGTGCCGCCGGGTGAGCCCCATCATGCGATGGACGGCCCGCCCGACGGAGCGGCAGAAGTTCCCGAAGCTGCCCGGCCAGGAGGTTCCGTGGCATCCGATCAGGCGGCGTCAAGGGCTTCAGTGATCTTGCGGGCCATGTCGGCGAGGGTGGGGCTGGGCTCGCCCTCCCCGCTGTGGGCGCCGGCCTCGATGGCGACGAGAACGGTGGTGCGGAAGTTGCCGGCCTCGGCCGGGGCCTGCTCCCTGAGCAGGTTCATGGCCGCCGTCAGGGCGGGAAGCACCTGGTCGGCGAGTTCGGCGACGGTCTTGCCGTACTTCACACCCTTGGGCGCCTTGGTGAGCACGTGCCCGACCGGGCCGGTCGCCGAGGTCAGGGCGAGCGAGCCGTGGGTGCCGACCTTGTGGGCGGAGCCCGCGGCGCCCGCGGCCGACATCAGCGAGACGGCGCCCCACGCGGCGAGACGGAGGGTGTGCTTGTCCTGGTCGGAGAAGGTGATGGACATGGTGTGTGCTCCTTCGAGGTCGAGGCCGGTGAACCCGGCCTGTTCATGTCGCCAACCTTCGCCGACCGCTCTGATACCGGGCCGTCGCCGCCCTGACACAACCGCTGACGCCGGGGATTGACGAACCCGTCACACGGGGTAGGACTTGGTGACGGAGATCCTGGTGTCGCCGAGGAACAGCCAATCCGGCGGCGGGATGAAGCCGGGAAGCGCCCGCATCTCACCGGGATTCCGGCTGACGTCGGTGACCAGCAGGCGGATCTTGCCGGCCGTGGCCTTGACCGTCAGCGACGCCTCGACTCCCTCCGGCCCGGCGGCCTCGAAGACGAACCCCACCGGATCGGGTGTGACCGAGCGGCCCTCGACGGTCAGCGAGGTCACGGTCGTGATGGCTCCGTCCACGCGCAGGCCGACCATGGCCGCTCCGCGTGCCGAGTGGATCCGGACGCGCAGGGTTCGCAGGCCCTGCCGGGTGGTGTCGGCGAGCACCCGCAGCGTGGGCGCCGGCAGCGGGGCCGGCTTCGCGGGGCTGAGGAGTTCGGAGCCGCCTGCCCACACTTCCGCCAGTGGATGGGCGGTCGCGGGGGCGCCGCCGTACCGGCGGGCCCATGGGTCGGGCGCCTTGGAGGTCAGCCAGACGGCCTTGCCGGTGTCCGCGTCGAGGCCGTACGCCAGGCTGGTTCGCCGCGGATGTTCCTTGTCGATCGGCTCGGCCAGCAGGCCCGCCGCCACCAGGGCGAGGGAGACGACCAGCGCGGTCAGCGGGATCAGCGGGGTACGCCGCCGCGGCCAGACCATCTCGATCAGCGGCAGCAGGAGGCCGCCGAAGAGGATCATCAGGGGCATGGGCGCGAAGCCCGCGTACCGCAGGCCCATCGGCAGCGTGTTCCACGCGCTGGGCAGCAGGATCAGGGCGCCCGGCACGAGAGCGGCGGCGAGGACGAGGACGCGCCACCGCGGCGGGCAGCGGAGTACGGCCAGCCCGCCCAGCGCCGCGCCCAAGGCGGGCCAGGCGGCGAGGTGCGACGCGCCGGGCGACACGACGCCGAGGACGGCGGCGATCAGGGCCGTCCAGGTCAGCATGCCCAGCGCCAGTTCGGCCGGGCCGACGCGGCGGCGCAGCAACGCGTACCAGGTGACCAGGATCGTCCCCGCGAGCATCAGCACGGCGAGCCACAACAGCTCCGGCCGGTACGGCGTCGTGGTGGCCGTACCGCTGAGTCCGGGCCGGACCATCTTGAGCAGGTCCCAGAAGAAGGCGCCGACGGCCACCGCGGCTCCGATCGGGACCAGGGCGAGCGCGGTGGCGATGAGCGTGCGCCGCGACGTGACAACACCCCGGCGGCGGGCCAGGAAGATCAGCGCCAGTACGGCGAGCAGCGCGACGGCGCCCAGCAGGGTGGCCGCCCAGGCCGGATAGCGGACCAGCAGGCCGGGCGGGACGTTGAAGTAGACCAGGTCGTCCCCGGTGCTCAGCCGTGCCAGGTCGGCGCCGCCGAAGGAGCGGACGAGGGCCAGCGTGTTGTCGCCCATCTGCTGCAACGTCGCCAGATCGACATGCGCGGGGTCGTCGAGAACGCTGTGGTACAGGGTGCCGTCGTTGGCGTAGGCGGAGTCCAGCACGGCCATCCCGCCGGGTTTGAAGGCGGTGAAGTCGGTGTCGTTGTTGAGCAGTTTCATGAGCTCGGCGTAGACGGAGTCGGCGACGGGCATGGGCGCCGCCGAGCCGAACGTGGAGATCAGGCCGGAGTTCGGCTCCGTGCTCCGGAACATCAGCACCGGCCCCTTGGCCCCGCGCGCCTCGTTGTTGAGCACGACGTTCCTGCCTCGCGCGAGGGGGTGGTCCTTGACGAACGCCTCCGACCCCAGGAGCCCGGCCTCTTCGGCGTCGGTGATGAGAAACACGACGTCGTTGCGGAACCGGGTGCCGTCCGCTGTCAGTGCCCTGGCCGTTTCGATGGCGGTCGCCGTACCGGCTCCGTCGTCGTTGGCGCCCGGTCCCTCGGGGACCGAGTCGTAGTGGGCGGTGACGAAGACGCGGCCGGTGGGGGCGGTCCCGGGGATCACGGCGACGATGTTGAAGACGCGCCCGGCGGTGACGGGGTCGCCCTTTTCGTCCATCGGTGAGACGCCCACCGCCTCGTGCACCTCCGGCCGCAGGCCCAGCCGCCGCAGCTCGCCGACCAGGTAGTCGCGGACGCGGGCGTGCTCCGCCGTACCGACGGGATGGGGTTTGACGGCGAAACGCTCGATCTGGGCGAAGGCCCGCTGCGCGCTGAACTCCCGTCCGGGGGCGCCGGCGGGGCTCACCGAGGTCGGGGTGGTGTCCCAGATCGCGCCGACGGCGATCAGCAGGAGCACGCACAGGGCCATGAGTCCGGCGGCGGGTGAGCGCCGTCCTGCTGTAGTCATCCTTGTCCACTCCCGTGTCAGATTGCCGTGGAGTATTGCAGAAGAAATGCTGCAGCGAAAATTCTGCAATGTGCGGGCGAGAGGTTGTAAGCTCGCGGCGTGGCGAACAGACCGCCGATCCGGCAGCTCAGCGACCCAGGTGCGCTCAAGGCGCTCGGCCATCCGCTGCGACAGCGCATCCTGCAGCACCTCGGCATCAACGGCCCCGCCACGTCCACCACACTCAGCAGGGCACTCGGCGAGAACACCGGGACGCTCAGCTACCACCTGCGCCAGCTGGAGCACAACGGGTTCATCGAAGAGATCCCCGAGCGGTCGACCGGCAGGGAACGCTGGTGGCGGCAGATCAGCCGCGACCTGCGCTGGCCCTCGGCGGCCGAGCTGGACGAGGAGTCACAGCAGGTCCTCGACGACATCACCGAGTTCAAGGTCGAGGAGGAGGTGGAACTCGCGCGGCGCTTCTTCCGCGACCATCGGCGGTACGGGGAGTGGGCGAGGGCCTCCCGCGGGCTCACACATCTGAACCCGGAGGAGCTCGACGAGTTCTTCGAGGCGTACATGGAGCTGCTGTCCAGGTACGGCCGCGCGCCGGAGGACGCCTCACCCGGGGCGCGGCCGGTGTTCCTGCGGTTCTTCACGATGCCCGCCGCCGAGGACCCACCGGCCTGACGACGTCGACTCTTCGTCTATGAAACGTCTACCGGCCTCCCCCACCATGGCCTCCGTCCAGATCAGAAACGTTGGGGGGTCAACGATGAGGCCGATGCGTTTCGGCGTGCTCGGAACTGTTGAGGCGTGGCGGGAGGATGATCGCCTGGATGTGGGGACGCCACGCAACAGGGCGGTTCTCGCCCGGCTCCTGCTGTCGCCCGGGAGGGTCATTCCCGTCGACCAGCTGATAGACGATCTTTGGGAGGGCTGCCCGCCACCGCAGGCGCTGTCCTCGCTGCGGACGTTCATCTGCCGGCTGCGCCGCGTGGTCGAGCCGCCCGCCCGGGAACCCGGCCGGCCGTCCGTGCTGATCACCGAGCCGCGCGGTTACGTGCTGCGTGTGGACGAGGCCGCACTCGACTCGGCCATGTTCGAGCGGCTGCTGCGGCAGGCGAGGGCGGCCGCCGATCCGCGTACCGCCCTCGGTCTGATCGACGAGGCGTTCGGCCTGTGGCGTGGTCCGGCCTACGCCGAGTTCGCGCACACCCTGTGGGCGCGGGGAGAGGTGAGCAGGCTGCAGGAACTCCGTCTCGGAGCGACGGAACACAGACTCGACACCCTGCTCGCCCTGGGCCGGCACGCCGAGGCCGTACCCGAGCTGGAAGCGCACGCGCGCGCCCAGCCCACCCGGGAGGAGGGCTGGCGGCTGCTCGCCCTGGGCCTGTACCGCTCGTCCCGGCAGGGCGACGCCCTCGCCGCGCTGAGTGAGGCGCGTCGCTATCTGGCCGATGAGCTGGGTGTCGATCCGGGTCCTGAGCTGCGCAAACTGGAGGCGGACATCCTCGCGCAGACCTCCGAGCTCGACCTGCCGCCGGCGCCGGTGGCGGTCAGGAAGCCGGTCGTCCGCCTGCGCTGCCTCGGCCGCGACGATCAGCTCGCCGCCGCCGGAGCGGCCATGGCCGCCGCCGAGTCCGGCACCGGCGGCAGCCTGCTCTTCGACGGCGTCCCGGGCGCCGGCAAGACCCAGCTGCTGAGAGGGGTGGAGGCGCTGGCCGACATCCGCGGATTCCAGACGGCCTGGGCGCAGGCGCACCCACTTGAGCGCGAGTACGAGTACGGCGTGGCCCGGCAGATCTTCGAGCCGATCCTGTACTGCCTGCCGGCGCAGGAGCGGCGGCACCTGCTCAGCGGGACGGTCGAGCCCGCGGCCGACATCGTCTGGCACAACCGGCCCTCGTCGGGTGGTCCCGACGCGCTGCACGCGCTCTACCGGCTCGCCGTACGGCTCGCGGAGCGCGTGCCGCTGCTGATCGCCATCGATGACCTGCAGTGGTGCGACCTCGGCTCGTTGCGCTGGCTGGCCTACCTGGCCAGACGCGTCGAGCACGTCCCCCTCCTGGTCACCGCGACCAGGGCGACCGGCGTCCCCGCCGGCGACGATCAGCTGCTCGAGTCGCTCTGCTCGATCTTCGGCCTCGTACGCCTTGGTGGCCTGCCCGGCGAGGCGGCGACGGCCCTCGCCACCGAGCTGTTCGGCGCGGAACCGGAGCCCGCGTTCATCGCCTCGTGCCTGCGTGAGACGGGCGGCAACACGCTTCTGCTCACCGAGCACATGAAGGCGCGGGGTGCGGGCAAGCGGTCCACCTCCATCGAGCGGTGGGTGGCCGGCCAACTGCGCCACGCCGGTCCCGGGGCGACCGCGCTGGCCAGAGCGGTCGCGACGCTCGACCACGCGGCCGAGTTCCATGCGGTGGCCGACCTGGCCGGTCTGCCCGACGGCCAGGCGGCCGCCGCCCTGTCGGCGCTGGTCGGCATGGGAATCCTGAGCGACGAGTCCCCGCTGCGGTTCAACCAGCCCGTCGTACGGCAGGCCGTCATCGAAGGCGTGCGGGCCGGTGTCCCGCAGCTTGCCCTCAGTCCTTGACGTGCGGCTCCAGCAGCTTCGACCAGGAGTTGGACAGCTTCTCGTACTCGGTCGGGCACCTCGCGGCCCTCTCCTCCGGCAACCCGTTCTCGCCGACCCAGTCGGCGTAACCCTTGGGGTCGGAGCCGTAGATCCAGCACATGTAGTTGTACGCCCGCTGCTCGTCCATCGAGTGCTCGTCATAGAACGGCAGCGCGGCCCGGTCCTGGTCGCCGGCCGACGCGAAGTAGTAGTTGATCGTCTGGACGCTCGCGGAGTCGTCCCCGTCGCCCTGGGCCATGATGAACGCGGACAACTGGTCGGCCGCGTCGTCCTCCTTGCCGAGGGCGGGGAGGTCGTAGATGTCGATCACGGCGTGGCCGAGTTCGTGGTAGAGCGTGTCGATGAGGTTGGCCCGGCCGTGCTCGTTGTTCTCCTCCTCGGACTCGGCCTTGTCGCGGTACCGGGTGAAGCCGTCGGCCACGAGCTCGTAGCACATCGTGATCTTCTTCTCGTCCGGGCTGTAGTAGGCGTTCACCTGGTCGCACTGCTCACCGGCCAGGGTGACGTCGTGCGGCAGTTTGAGCATCCCGTTGAGGGTGGTGGCGAAGCCTTCGAGCACCTTGCCCGGCTTCAGCAGCTCCAGTCCCTCGGTGGCGGCTTCGGTGTCGGCCTTGCCGTACTCGGCGATGAACTTTCCCGCGGGTTCCTGTGCGGGTGCGGTCTCTTTGGCCACCGCCGGCTCGTCCGTGCCGCCGCAGGCGGACAGCACGGTGGCGAGGAGCAGCGCGCCGGCGCCGATCGTGAACTTGTTCCACTTCATCAAGAATCTCCAGGTCGAAGTCAACCCTTGGATCCTGCAGACACGATCTTGATGGTTGATGGACAGACGGTGTGCCGATGACCGGCGGCTCCGTCAATGTGCCGTCAATGGGAGATCGGCAGACTGCTCCGCCGGGGCCCGGCGAGATCAGGCAGGCGGTCGCAGTGGCGACGTCTCCGGCACTCATCGCACGTACCGCTCGACCGGGTTGAACCCGACATTCCGCCTCACGAAGGAAACAACATGTCCTGGTACAAGATCGCCCTGAGCGTCTCCGCTCTCACCCTCCTGACCCTGGGGACGGCGTCCTGCGGCTCGGGCGGCAGCGAGACCGCCGCCGTGGCCGACACCAAGGGGTGCAAGGAGATGCAGGCCCTCATGGGGAGCACGGTGACCGAGCTCCAGAAGCGGGCCGGGGACCTGGAGGCGATGAAGCAGCTCTACAGCGACAGCGCGCAGAAGATCAAGGCGCTCGACGTCGACGCGAAGGCCAAGGAGGCCCAGACCGCGGTCGTCTCCCTCTACGAGGAGCTGTCGGGGATCAGCACGCCGGAAGAGGCGGACACGTACACCGACCAGGCCACCGCGACCGTGTCGAAGCTGAACTCCGCCTGCGCGGCCTGAGGGGAAACCATGTTGAGCAGACGAACCATCATCAAGGGCGCGCTCGCCATCGGGGGCACGGCGGCGGCGACCCACGATCCCGGCGACCGCCTCGCGACCAGGCTCACATCAGCGGTGAAGGGCACCGTGCTGTTCCCCCGCGACCCCGGCTTCGCGGCGGAGCACGCCGGATACAACAGCGTCGTCCGGCACGCCCCCCAGGCGGTCGTGGTACCCGCCGACGCCGGCGACGTCCGCGCCGCCGTACGCCTGGCCGGCGTTCTCGGGCTGCCCGTCGCCGTGCAGGCCACCGGACACGGCATCAGCGCCGCCGCCGACGGCGGGATTCTGATCAACACCCGGCGGCTGAGCTCGGTGAAGATCAACCCGGCCAGGCGCGTCGCCAAGGTCGCCGCCGGCACCAGGATGCGGACGCTCGTCGAGGCCGCCGCCGCCCACGGCCTGGCGACGATCAACGGCTCCTCGCTCGACGTGGGCGCCGTGGGCTACACGCTGGGCGGCGGTCTCGGCCCCCTCGGCCGCAAGTACGGCTACGCCGCCGACCACGTGCGGGCCATCGACCTGGTCACCCCGGACGGCCGCCCGCTTCGCCTGTCACCGGGCAGGCACGCGGACCTGTTCTGGGCGGTCCGAGGTGGCAAGAGCAACTTCGGGGTCGTCACCGGCATGGAGATCGACCTGGTCAAGGCGGCCACCCTGTACGGCGGCGCGCTCTTCTTCTTCGGAGAGGCGGCCCGGCGGGTGGTCCGCGCCTACCCCGCCTGGGCGGCCAGGCTGCCCGAGGAGATGACGACCACGCTGGCGTTCATGCGCCTGCCCAAGGCGCCCACCGTGCCCCCGCCCCTTCAGGACCGGGTCGCGGTCCGCCTGACCGCCGCCCACCTCGGACGGGCCCAGGAGGCCAGACGGCTGCTCGCCCCGATGCTGGCCGCCGGGCCGGAGCTCAACACCATGGGCACGCTGCCGTACGGGAAAATCTGGACAATCTCCAATGATCCGCCCGTGGCGCCGCTGCCGGTCTTCGAGCGCACCGGGCTGCTCAGAAAGCTGGACGCCGCCGCCGTGGAGAAGCTGCTGACCCTGGCGGGCCCGGACGCCAAGCTGCCCTTCGGGCTGATCGAGCTCCGGCAGCTCGGCGGCGCGCTCGCCCGTCCGGCCGCGGTGCCCAACGCGGTGGGACACCGGGACGCCGCCGCCCTGCTCTTCATCGCGAACCCGGCGCCGGCGGACCAGGCCGGAGCGGTGCGCAAGCTGCAACAGCAGCTGATGGACGGCTTCAAGCCGCACCTCACCGGAGGCATGGCGGCCAACTTCATGAGCGGCGCCGACCTCGCCCCCGAGCAGGTACGCGCGGCCTACACTCCGGCTGATTACAAGCGGCTGACACGGCTCAAGCGGATCCACGACCCGCGCAACCTGTTCCGCGTCAACCACAACATCAGACCGGCATAACCCCGGCGGTTATCTTCCGTCAACCAGGTGTCGACGCACGCCGTCCACTCTCTGCTGTCATGACGTTTCAGTCTCTCCCACCAGAACAGCCACTCCCGGAGCAGGAATCGGCCAAGGGCAGCGTGCTCGAGGTCTTCGAGAAGATCGGGTCGGTCGCCGTGCCGATCGCCGTGGGCATGTACGCCATGCTGTATCTGGGGCTGGCCCAGGTCTACATGGTGTTCGGCATCACCCCCGAGCAGGCGGGCCTGGACCAGGCGACGATCTTCGGCCGGCTCATCGGCACCCTGATCCAGCTCTTCCTCGTGGCCCTGCCCGGAGTGGGGTTGCTCGTCGCGCTGGGCTGGCTGCTCAACCTGGCCACCCGCAGATCGGTCGGCCGGCTGCTGCACAGGCTCCGCGAACAGCCGTGGATCGCGGCCGCGGCGGGCGTCCTCATCTCGCTCGTCGCCTACTACGCCTACTTCGGCACGCTGTGGGAGCTGTCCGGCGGCACTCTCCTGGTGGCCGTTCTCCTTGTCGCCGTCCTCGGGCTCCTGGTGCCGTTTCGCCTGATGCGCCGGCACAACACCGGCAGGGCCGGCATGAAGGTGCTCACCGGTGCGCTGCTCGGCATCGGGCTGGGCCTGATGCTGGTCGCCCAGATGGTCCAGGGCGCCGTCGACATCGCCGCCAACGGCAACGGCAACGCCCTGCTGCAGACCGTCGGCTTCCAGAACCAGTGGGCCACCGTGGGCGACGGCGACGGCAAGCCGCTGCACAAGGACAACCCGGACGAGAGGTTCCTGCTCCTGGGCGAGAAGGAGGGCGCCTACGTGCTCTACGACTGCGGCAAGCAGGAGACCTTCCGTCGTTCCGTCGAGGGCACCACGCTCGGCCTGATCGAGTTCGACCCGGACTTCTCCGACCCCGAGACCGGCGAGGTCAAGGCTTGCGGGTACGCGCTGGAGGAGGGCGAGACCGGAGAGCAGTAGCCCTTGGGCGGCGTGGATCCGGTGAGCCCCGGCACGGCTCACCGATCCTGCCCGCCGTACCTGCTGCCCGCCTTGCGGGCTTTTCGACGCGGATCACCTGTCAGACAGCCCGTACGGGCAGGCCTGCCGTACAGGCTGACAACACCGAACTCCTACCGGACAGCCCAGCGATCCGGGAGCTTGATTCTCGCCGCACAGAGAATCGCCCCAGCGCTGACCAGGAGTATCGATGAAGCTGCCCGCATCCGCCGCCGGCCTTACAACGGCCGTCCTGCTCGCTCCCCTGACCGGAGCGCCCGGGACGCCGCCGGCACACGCGGCCGACGCCGGGGCTCTTCCCGCTCTGAACATGGAAGCCACCGTCAAGGCGGCCCAGATCGACCCGCGGCGGGCTGACAACACGTTGACCCCGGGCGCCAAGGCCAGTGTGCTCCTCGTCGAGCGGGCGCTGCGCGACCGGCGTCTCCTCGACACGAAGTGGGTTGACGGGTACTTCGGCACCACGACGGTGACCGCCTACGCCAACTACCAGAAGTCTCTCGGCCTCAGCGGTCTCGACGCCAACGGCCTTCCTGGCAAGACGTCGCTCACCAGCCTCGGCGCCGGCCGCTTCAAGGTCACCCGCATCGTCGACCCCGGCCCCCGGGTGTCCTCCGGCGGTTTCGTGGTCAACACCCGTACGCGAAAGATGCTGACCGAGGCCAAGCGGTTGCTCGGGCGCGACCTCAAGCTGGATCAGGGTTCGTACAACCCCGGCGGTGACCCCACGTCCGCGGGCACCCACGACGGCGGGGGCGTCGTGGACATTTCCGTGAAAGGGATGAACGCCGCCACCCGGACCGCGGTCCTGCGCGGGCTGCGTCTGGTGGGTTTCGCCGCGTGGGTGCGCAGTCCCCAGCAGGATGACTGGCCGTGGCACATCCACGCCGTGGCCATCAGTGACACCGCTCTCCCCCCAGGCCCAGGGCCAGGTCGGCGATTACTACCTCGGTCTGAACGGCCTCGCCGGCCGTGGTCCTGACGACGGCCCGAAGGTGACCATCCGCACCTGGGAGGAGTACCAGCGCCGGTGACTCCGCCGAAGCACAGCAACCCCGACACCACGGACAGAAGGAGAACAGCATGACAACGCTCACCAGGTTCCTCGCCGCGGCGACCGCGGCGATGGCGCTCGGCGGAACGGTACTCGCCACCACCGCGGCCCCCGCGGCGGCCGCGAACCGCAACGGCGTCTGCGAAGCCGGCGAATTCTGCTACTACTTCAACAGCAACAACCAGGGATCGGTCTCCGACTTCACCGGATCGGTCGGCGACTACGCCACCAAACAACCCTCCTGCTTCGACTTCAAGGGACCCGGCGCCGGCAAGGGCAAATGCATCAAGAACTCCGCCGCCTCCGTCTGGAACCGCAGCGCCAAAACCGTCCGCGTCTTCTTCAACAGCGGCCACACCGGCAAATTCCAGGACTTCGCCGCAGGCGCCAGAGGCAACCTGAACCCCACCCTCAAGAACCAGAACGCCTCACACCTGATCGGCCCGTCGTCTTCGACGCCCCGCGCCATCCTGTCGTTCTCCCTGTACGCGGCCAGAGGCCAGATCTCCACCGGCTTTGACGGCTACAAGAACACCCCCGGCCGGCACGAGGGCATCGACATCGTCCGGGGCCTGGGCGCGAACGTCCGCTCCTTGGTGGCCGGTCAGATCATCTACGTCGCGGAGGGGGGCCGCGGCAGCGGCCGGTCGAAACTCTCCACCATCTCCATCTACATGGCCTCGGTGAACAAGACGGTGATCTACCTGCACACCGATCCGCTGAACTCCTTGCGCGCGGGCCAGCAGGTCAGGCGAGGCCAGCTCCTCGGCACGGAGTCCTGGCACGGGGTGTCGAAGAAGTCGTCCGCGCACACCCACGTCGAGATGCGCCCCGGACGCCACCTGCGGGCGGCCAAGAGCGTCAGGGACTGGAAGCTCGAGAACCCGCCCCCCCGGCCCGTTCTGGAACTCCCAGGGCTACACCGTCAAGTAGTGAGGATGACGACTGTGCTCACCCGAACCGTACGGCTGCTCTCCGCGATGGCGCTCGGCGGGACCATGCTCGCCGCCACCTCGGCCCCCGCCTCGGCCGCGAACCGCAACGGCGTCTGCGAAGCCGGCGAATTCTGCTACTACTTCAACAGCAACAACCAGGGATCGGTCTCCGACTTCACCGGATCGGTCGGCGACTACGCCACCAAACAACCCTCCTGTTACGACTTCAAGGGACCGGGCAACGGCAAGGGCAAATGCATCAAGAACTCCGCCGCCTCCGTCTGGAACCGCAGCGCCAAAACCGTCCGCGTCTTCTTCAACAGCGGCCACACCGGCAAATTCCAGGACTTCGCCGCAGGCGCCAGAGGCAACCTGAACCCCACCCTCAAGAACCAGAACGCCTCACACCGGTTCCTGACGTCCACGCCGCCGGTCACCGGGTGCAAGTCCGACGGCACGGACACCAGGCTGCCCACGACGATCCTCGTGTACCGCAAGTCCATCAATCGCGTGGAACGGGTGGACTTCAAGACGTACGTCAAGAACGTCCTGCCCAACGAGTGGGTGTCGAGCTGGCCCAGGGAGTCGCTGCGGGCCGGGGCGCTGGCCGTGAAGAACTTCGGCTGGTACTGGGCGATGCGCTCGAACCGCAAGACCCCGGGCGGCCAGTGCTTCGACGTCTATGACCACACGTCGAGCCAGGTGTACAAGCCCGGTTCCGCGAAGGCGGCGACGAGCGCCGCGGTGGACGCGACCTGGGGCATCCGGCTGACCCGCGGCGGGAAGATCTTCAAGGCCCAGTACTGCTCGACGACGACGGCGTGCGGCAACTGGGTCACCGGGGACTGGATGTCGCAGAGGGGCTCGCGCGACAAGGCCAAGGCGGGCTGGAACTACGCCAGGATCCTCCGGAGCTACTACACCGGGATCGCCATCGGCTCCTGAGTCCCCCTCCCGGTTCCCCGCCGTGTCCCTTGCGGCGGGGAACTACCGTTTGTTGACGATGATCTGGAAGGTGACCGGGCGGCTTCCGGGGAACACGACCGTGCCGGAAGCGTCCACCATCTTGAACCGCGCGTAGCACAGCCCCGGCTTCATCGGCGTGGTGATGTCGGTCTGGATCTCGACCATCTCACCGGGTTGCGTGTCCTTGATCGGCACGTCGGCGACGGTCCGGCATTGATCGGCTTGCTGGGCGGGTTCGAGGCGCCGCAGTGAATAGCCCTTCCACCGCACACTCCCGGCGTTCTTGAGCCGCCACACCTTGGTCAGGGTCTCGCCGGTGCCGACGTGCATGCAGTCGGGGAGCGTGACGTCCGCGACGAACACGGCCGCATCGCCCTTGTACAACGGCGAGGCGGGCGGCGGGTTGCTCGACCGCACCGGGCAGCCGGTCGAGGACAGCGCGATCGACGCGCCGGCGGCCGGCGGGTTCGGGCCGGGATCGGCGGGGGTGGAGTCGCGGTCGACCACGACCACCACGAGGACCACCGCCCCCAGCACGACGGCGCCCGCTGCCGCGATCACGGCCGGGCGGGTCAGCGGAAGCGCCCGGCGCTCCCCCGCACGGAGACCGCCGGCCAGGGCTCCTGCGGCTCGGTGACGGGGCCCGCCGAGGTGTCCGCGCGGGGCTCCACGGCGCTCACGGATCTGACCGCCAGGTTCGCCCTTTCCCAATACGCGCGGTACGCGGCGGGGTCCGCGCCGCACGCCTTGACGAACTCGACAGTGGTCTCCCAGCTCGGGAGCCGGTTGCCCTTGACAGCTTCATGCAACGTCGTGTGGGAGATCGCCCCCGAGCGGCCGGACATTTCCCGAAAAGGTGGGTTGCCGACAGAGTTGCGCAGTTCCCGCAGGGACGCCGCGAAGTCCTCGATCGCCTCCGCACGTGCACGCCTGTCGTCCACCGTGTGAAGCTAACAGCACCCGCGGTCCTCACTCAACCCAATCCGGGTCCTACCCTGATGCCACCCGCGCTTCGATCCCGTCCAGCAGGCTGCGCAGCCCGAGGTCGAACGCCATCGTGGAGGCCTCGGCGGCGCTGCGGCTCAGACCGCCCTCCGTCCAGGCGCGCGCGATGGCGGGATAGCGGCCGACGTCGAAGATCTCCGTCCAGAACGCCTGCCGCGCCGCCCACCAGTCGGGGTCGGACTGGCCGCTGACCCGCTCGGCGTGCGCGTGTTCCGCCTGCGCGCCGGCCGCGGCGTCCACGAAGGTCACGATCGCGTCGGTCGCGGCCGTCGCCTGAACGGCGTCGAGGCCGGTGCCCGACAGCGCGGACAGCAGGTATTCCTGCCGGGCCAGCAGGCCGGGGCCCAAGGGCGGGCGCACGGTCGAGATCTCGCGGAGCCAGGGATGGCGCCCGTGCAGCGCCGAGGCCCGGTGAGCGTACAGCTCCACCTGCGCTCGCCAGCCCTCCGGCCGGGAATCCGTCCCGTACGGCAGCGCCAGCTCGCACCACGTGGCGTCCACCATCAGGTCGATCAGCTCAGCCTTGCCGGGGACATGCGTGTACAGCGACATCGTGCCGGCGCCCAGTTCGGCGGCGACCTTGTCCATGGTCGTGGCCTCAAGCTGGTCGCGGTCGGCCACGGTGACGGCCGCTGTGACGATCTGGTCGAGCGTGATCTTCGGTGGCCGCCCCCGGGCGGGCCGGTCACCGCCCACGGCGGCGCCACGCCACAGCAGCCGCAGTGTCGCGCCGGGATCGCCGCCGCCGCTGCGTTCCATCACATCTCCTCGCGTCCCATTTTCCGTACACGTTACGGTATTGTTTATCCGTAGGCGGTACGGAAATTCGAGAAGGGCTCAGAGGATGCGAGTACTGGTGACCGGCGCGACCGGCAACGTAGGGCGGCTGGTGACGAAGGGGCTGGTCGACGCGGGCGTGGAGGTGCGCGCCCTGACGCGGGATCCGGCCAGGGCCCACCTGCCCGACGGCACCGAGGTCGTGGCGGGCGACCTCACCCGACCGCGCACGGTGCAACCGGCCATGGCCGGCGTCGACCGGATGTACCTCTTCCCCGAACCCACCACGGCACGAGAGGTGGTCGCGCTGGCGGCGCGAGCGGGGGTGCGGCGCGTGGTGGTGTTGTCGTCAGGCGCGGTGACCGGCGGTTACGACACGACGTTCCACCTGCCCGTGGAGCGGGCGGTCGAGGAGTCGGGCCTGGAGTGGACGCACGTACGGCCGGGCGAGTTCGCGGCGAACAAGCTGTCCCTGTGGGGCCCGTCGATCCGGGCGGAGCGCGTGGTGCGCGACGCCCATCCCGATGCCGGCTGGTTTCCCGTGCACGAGCAGGACATCGCCGACGTGGCGCTCGCGGCCCTGCTGGAAGACGGTCACACCGGCAAGGTCTACGACGTCAACGGGCCGGAACTGATCAACCTTCGCGACCAGGTGCGCGCCATCGCGGCGGCGATCGGCGAGGAGATCCGCTTCGAGGAGCTCAGCCCGGCCGAGGCACGGAAGGTGTACCTCGCGCAGGGCGGGTTCGCCGCGGAGGCCGCGGACTTCCTGCTGGGCTTCACCGACTACGCCGGAAACCCGGCCGACCCGGCCGAGGTAGCGGATTTCGATCCGGCGCAGTTCGGCCCGCTGCCCACGGCCGAGGTCGTCACCGGCCGGCCGCCTCGGACCTTCGCGCAGTGGGCCCACGACCATGCCGCCGACTTCCGCGAGCGCGCCGGAAAGAGCGCTTGACGGGCTACCGGGTGGCGTTCATGGTCTTGCTGATCCAGTCGGCGTAGGCGGGCACGTTGGTGTAGAGGCCGGGGCCCTGCTCGCAGGAGGGGCTCTTGGCGCCGGGGCCGGAGGTGACGCCGATCAGCTCCCAGCGTCCGCCGCGGCCGCGCTGGATCTGGGGGCCGCCCGAATCGCCGTTGCAGGCCATGGCCTTGGGCTTCCGGCTGACCGTGCACAGGCGGGTGCCGCCGGCGTAGCCGGTGCCGCACTCGGAGACGGCGCCGCGGCGGGTGTCGAGCTGGCGGAGCTTGCCGGACATCTTCCATTCGGCGGGGTTGGTGCTGAACTCGGTGATGCCGAAGCCCATGATCCGGGTCGGCGTGCCGGGCTTGCCCGCCTGCTTGGCGATCTTGATGGGCTGGACGCCGACCGGCCGGTCCAGGCGTACCAGCGCGATGTCGTTCTTGTTCGGGGCGTTCTGGGCGTAGCCGGGGTGCAGGAACGCCTGTGCGATCTTGCGGACGGTGCCACCGGACGTGCGCTCGTCGCTGCCGATGCGTACCGTCCCGGCCGGGATCGAGCCGATCTCCATGTCGAGGCAGTGCGCGGCGGTCACGACCCACTGCGGGTCGATGAGGGCCGCGCCGCAGGTGCCGTCCGTCAGGCCCATGAGCGGGGCCGTGGTCGGGATGGTCGCCATGAAGGGGTAGGACTCGGTGGGCTTGGAGCCGTTGATGATCGCTCCGGCGCTCCCGGTGGTGGCCGCGAGGCAGGCCGCGCCGGCCAGCGCGACGACGGCGGAGCGGGAGACGGTGCGGCGGAACGAGGTGGTGCCAGACAAGGACAAAGCCCTTTCATTGGTCGTTTATGACGACTATGAAGCTATATGTCCGGCTTTTTGTGAGTGATCATGCCAGCAGGCCAACCTGCGGTAGGGATGGCCCCACCGGCCAGGCGCCCTTCTAGTCCTCCTCGGCGAGGAAGCGCAGGGAGTCACGGACCGCCTGGGTCAGGATGTGGTCCGGCCCCAGAACCAGTTCGTGGCCGGGGAGCGCCATCTCGAACTGCCGGAGCGCACGTTCGTGATCTCCGATCTGCTCGTAGGCGAACCCCAGGTCGCGCCGGGCTCCGAAGGTCTTCGGATCGTCCTCGCCGAGAAGCCCGGCGAAGCCCTCAACGGCCTCCTCGTACAGCGGAACGGCGCGTTTCAGGTCATCGACGGATTGATACGCGCTCGCGAGATCCTGGCGAGCGTCCAGCGTTTCCGGATGGTCGCGGCCGAACAGCCGGGAACAGTCCGCGAGGACACGCTTGAAGTGGGGGATGGCGCGATAGGGCTGCCTCGCCTGCTCGAAGGCGAGCGCCAGGTCGCGGCGCGCGTCCAGGGTCCTGCGGTGGCCGTCACCCTGCACCCGCTCCCTGGCGGCCAGGACCTCCTCGAACATCCGCAGGGCGCGGTCGAGCCCGCCACTCAGCGAGTAGGCTCCGGCGAGGTCGCCCCGGACGTCCAGCGTGCTCGGGTGGTCGGGGCCCAGCGCGCGTTCCCGGTCCTCCAGCAGTTTCTCCAGCAACGGGACGGCCTTCGCGTAGTCCCTGGCACTCAGGTAGGCGTCCGCGAGCGCCTCGCGGTTGGCGAGCAGGTCAGGGTGCAGGTCGTCGAGGACCCTTTCACTGTCCTCCACGACGGCTTCCAGCATGGTCAGCGCGCCGTCCTCGTCCCCGATCCGCGCGAGGACGTCCGCCAGGTTGAAGCGGGCGAGGAGGGTGTCCGGGTGGTCGGTGCCGTGCTCCCGCTCCCGCTCCTCCAGGTTCCTTCGCAGCAGCGCGGCCGCCCGTTCCTCGTCGCCGTCGCGCGAGCAGGCGAGCGCGAGGTTGTTGCGGACCGACAGGGTGTTGCCGTGCGCCGGGCCGAGTACCTCTTCGCACGCCGCGAGAGCCCGCTCGAACAGAGGGATCGACGTCGCCTGGTCGCCCGCGCGGTAGTGAGCGTTGGCCAGGTCGTGGCGGCTCTGGAGCGTGAGCGGGTCGTGCGGTCCGAGCAGCCGTTCCCGGTCGGCCAGGAGCCGCTCGAACAGGACCATGGCCTGGGCGTGGTCGCCTGCCGCCTGGTAGGCGTACGCGAGGTGGCGGCGGCTCTCGAACGTGAGCGGGTCGTTACGGCCGTGCCTGGCCTTGCGGTCGGCGAGGTTCGACTCGAGCAGCGCGATGGCGTCGCCCAGCTCCCCCGCGTCCTGGCAGGCCACGCCGAGCGCGTCACGGACGTACAGCGTGACCGGATGGACGGCGCCGTAGAGCCGCCGCGCCGACTCCAGCGCACGGTCCAGGAGGGCCACGGCCCGCAGGACGTCGCCCTGCTCGCCGAGGAACACGGACGTGTGCCACAGGAGAAAGGGCAACGCCAGGCCCTCGGCCTCCTTCGGCGTTCTGGACACCAGCGTGGTGATGTGCGGGAGCAGCGCGCGGACCTCCGTCCGGGCCTCCGGGGGACTCGGGTCCGCGGGGAAGGCGAGTTCGAGCAGAATCGCCGCCCGGTCCCTGGCGATGCCGGGCGCCTCTCCCTCGGCCGTCCGGGTGACGTCCTGGACCAGCCGGTGCACGGTCACGTACTCGGAGGTCAGGCTGACCATGTTGTAGGCGTCGAGGCGGCCGAGCGCCTCCTCGACGTCGAGGGGGTCGCACAGCGCCCGGGTCGTGGTCCAGCCGTCGCGGTCGCGGCGTTCCCACGGACGCCGCCGCCGGTAGACCGGTTTGGGCTCGGTCAGGGCCCGGAAGACGGTCCGCGGGACGGGTTCCGGGCCGAGCCACGCCAGGATCGCGAGAAGGTCGCCGGGCAGCGGGGAGCGTAAGCCGATCGTGTCGAGGGTCGTCTTCCAGACCTGGGCGATCGTCGCGCGCCCTGCGGAGCCTTCGGCCGTGCTGTCGTGGAGGCGGGCCGGCTGCTCGCCCAGGAGCCGCAGGTACGCCTCGGGAGTGAGACCGGTCTCCTGGAGATAGGCGCCCGCCTGCTCGATCGCCAGCGGAAGCCCGCCGAGATGGGCGACGAGGCCCGCCGCGCCCGGCCAGTCGCCGGCCTGACCCGGCGGGGCGAAGGACAGGAGCAGTTCGAGCGAGGCCGCCTCGCCCAGAACATCCAGGTGAACGGTGTCGGCGCCGAGAGCGTGCCAGCCATGCGCCAGCCGGCTCGTAATGATCATCCGTCCGTCGCCGGCGACCGCGGCGAGATCGCCGAGCACGCCGGGGCCCGGAGCGTTGTCGCAGATCAACAACCAGCCGGAATGGCAGGCCAGCCAGGCCTTCGCCCGGAGCGTGAGCGCCTGCGCCGGCAGTCCGCCGAGCTCCGGCTGGAGCGCGACCGCCAGATCGGCCAGACCCGCCGACACCGTCTCCTCGGTGTCGGACACGATCCACCAGACCATCTGGTAGTGGTCGCGGTACTGCCGCGCGTACCGTGCCGCGAACGTCGACTTTCCGACGCCGCCCATCCCGTGCAGCGCCCGCACCACCACCGGCCTGTCCTCGATCAGCGTCGCGTGCAGGACCTCCAGGTCCTCCGCGCGCCCGACGAACGTGCGCGGTACGGCGGGCACGTTCCCCAGCCCCGGCGGCACCGTGACGCCCTCGACCGGGCGCACCGCCTCGATCCGCGTCACCAGTTGCGTGATGTTCGCGTGGTCGCCGGTCGAGATGATCCCGTAGTTGTCGCTGTGGAGCTCGACCGACCGTTCGCCACGCGGCGCTGGAACCTCGGTCATCGGCGGCCTCCATCGCGCTGGGCGTCCTCCGCAGGACGCTACCCGTTTCCGGCCCGCGCGACAGCGCCTTCCTAAAGCGCGCGCAAGGTGACGATTCCCGTGAGGATCCGGTGGTCGGAGCATACTTTCGTCCCACATGTGGGTGACGGCCGCGCGTCGCCCGAGGACGAAGCGGCCACGTACTCGCTGTCGTGCGTGAAGATCATGTCAATCTTCGTTCCGGTACGGCACGGGCCGCCGCCGTCGGCCGCCTGGAGCGTGCTCTCCCCATAACCGGGGCAGGCGGCGGCGTCGGCGTCGTCCACCTCGCGGAAATGGCCGGTGTTGCCGTTGTTGTTCGGGGTGTTCACCTGGGAGGAGTAGAAGCGGTTCATCCGCGCGAAGTCGGGGGCCGCGTTGAAGTCGCCCGCGACGACGACCTGGTCGCCGGCTGCCCGGTAGGCGTCCATCCGCTCGAAGATCGCGGTGAGCTGGGGAAGGCGGAAGGCGTCGACGAAGGTGGAGTGCGTCGTACAGAAGCGCAGGCGCGGCTGCGCACGCAGCGGCGCGCAGAGCAGCTTGCGCGGCTCGTTGCCGTCATCGGGCAGGGTGATCCGGTCGGCCGCGCCGAGCGGCTTCTTGCTGAACAGTCCGATGCCGTAGGCCTTTCCCTGACACGGCCCGCCCGCCCGGCCGGGGATCGTCGCCTCGAACCGGGCGAAGTTCGCCGGATCCGCAGGCCAGCCCGCGGTACGCAACCGCTGGATGAGGGCGTCGAACTGCTGCTGGCACAGCTCGTTGACCGAGGCGAACACCGCCCCGCTGCCGGTGATGGAGGAGACGGCCGCGGGGATGAGCCCGTCGGTGGTGGATCCCTTGTGCATGGTGTTGCCGGCCACGTTCCAGTGCCAGACCCGATAGGAGACCGCGGCCTGCGCCGGAACCCCGGCCAGCGACGTTAACAAGATGGCGGCGACCAGAGCCCAGGACAGCTTTCGCACGATCATCCCTTCTCCGTAGTGATCCACCACCATGTCACGGATCGAGATCGGCCTGCCGGGGATTCAAGGTCGCGTACCCCACCAGCAGGTCCGCCACCTGCTTGGGGCGGCTGAGTGCGACGCAGTGGCCACCCGCGATCTCGTCGGGAACGATGCCCAGGCGGTCGGCGGCCAGCCGGCGCATGAAGCCGGGCGGGAAGAAGCGGTCCTCAGTGCAGAGCACGAACCTCGTCGGCACGTCCGGCCACGCGGCCAACGGCCACGGAGCGGCCGACGCGGTGCTCGACGGGTGCGCGCGCTCCTTGCCCAGCGCCTCCCGCGCCAGCTCCCGCGGTACGTCGTGGTAGAAGCTCACGTACGGATCCGCGTTGCCGGTCAGCCCACCGTCGAGCTTCGCCTGCTCCTCCACCGCGCCCTGGTAGCCGGTGCCGGCCCACCAGTCGTCCGGCGACTCACCCGGCGACGGGATCATGCCGGCCAGCAGGACCAGCGCGTCCACGGGCAACCGATCGGCGACCAGAGGGGCGGTGAACGCGCCGAAGGAGTGACCCACGACGACCAGGTTCCGCCGGTCACCGACCGCCTCGATCACGAAGTCGGCGTAGTCGGCCAGGGTCTTCGACTCGTCATCGCCCGGAAGGTCGGGAGCCAGCACATCGTGCCCCCGCGCTCGTAGCTCGGCCTCGACCAGATGCCAGGACCACCCGACATCTCCCCCGCCATGAATCAACACGAACGTGCTTGTCATACCGGCAACGCTAGGCCTCAGGGGCCATCACGAAAAGCGATGCTTTCCGATCAACTCAATCGCCAGAAGCGATCAGCATGGCCGGCGCTCGCGCTCGTCCTGTTCCTGTCGTCGAGCCGGCGGGTGTCGCCGAGGTCGCTTCCCTGCTGGCGGGGGTGGTTAGGCGATGAGCAGGAGTGCGCCGATCACCAGCATCACCGCCGCGGTGGCGCCGTGGACGCCGTAGGCGGTTGCCTTGGGGCCGTCGCTGCGCAGCACGATCACCGCGTCGCCGGCGGGCATGAAGCCGGCGGCCAGCATGATCCAGCCCAGCAGGTGAGTCGTCCCGCCGATCAGCACGACGAGGATCAAGAGGCCTGCACCGATGTCGCGCACGGCCTTGACGGACAGCCAGGCTTGGAAGGTGCGATCCTCGGTCGGCGTGCCGGGGATGCCGAAGCCGGCCGCGGCCTGCGGCGCCCAGAAGAAGCGGGCGCCCATCAAGATGACGCTCGCGCCGATCAGTCCGGCGAGCACGGTGGCGATGGTGCTGAGCATGAGATGTCCCCTCAATCCGTTCCTAGCGGCGCTAGATATGGTAGCGACTGTATTCATATCGTGGACACGATGTCTAGCGTTGCTAGGATGGCGCCATGTCCGCCATCAGCAAGCGCCGCGAACGTGAACGCGCCCAACGCCACCAGCTGATCATCACGACCGCCCGCGAACTGGCCGAGGCCGAAGGGTGGGAAGCGGTAACCACACGACGGCTGGCCGATCGTGTCGAGTACAGCCAGCCCGTCCTCTACAGCCACTTCAACGGGAAGGACGCCATCCTGCGCGCCGTTGCCCTCGAAGGCTTCGGTGAGCTCGCGGACCGCCTGCGCCATGCCCGGCTGGCCGCCCCCGAGCCGCCCCGGGCACTGCATGCCGTCTGCCGCGCCTACCTGGGGTTCGCGAGCGAGCAGCCCGCCCTCTACCAGGCCATGTTCGTCCTGCCGACCGACGTGAAGTTCGGGCACGCCGAGACGCCGCCCGCGCTTCGCGCCGGTTTCGAGGAGTTCGTGAACTGCTTCCGCCCGGACAACCCGCGACGGGAGCTGTTCGCCGAGGTCGTCTGGAGCGCCTTGCACGGCATGGCCGCCCTGGCGGAGAGCGGCCGCATCCCCCCGGACGGCCAAGCGGAGCGGCTCGACCTCCTCGTCACCCAGATCGCCGGCAGCTAACCATGCCATCGCCCATGGCGATTGCCTTGATCGGAAACCATCGCTTTTCGTGATGCGACGGCTCACCTAGCGTCATGGGTATGACGACGTTGGAGCCGGCCCCCGAGCAGCTGTCCAGCCCTCGCGGCACACCCCTGACCGCGCTCAGCTGGGCGGACGTACGCACACTGGTGGCCGGAGCGGGCGACTACCTGCTCGCCACCACCGACCCGGACGGGCGGCCACACGTGGTGCCGGTGCTGGCCGTATGGCTTGAGGGAACGGTCTGTTTCGTCACCTTCCGGCAGTCCCGCAAGGCCCACAACCTCGTGCGGAACAGCGGCTGCGCGATCACGGTGCCCGGTCCTGATGTCGACGTGGTTCTCGAAGGCACCGCCCGTCGCGTGCGGGACGCGGCCCGGCTGCGAGAGGTCGCGGAGCTGTTTCCGCCCAAGTATCCGTGGTGGCATCCGTTCGTCAGAGAGGGCGAGTTCTACGATCCGGCCGACACCGCCCTCAGCGATCCCCGGCACGTCTACGCGATGGAGCCGGAGCGGGTGTTCGCCTTCGGCAAGGAGAACGGGTTCAGCGCCACCCGCTGGCGCCACGAAAGGAAGCACACCCATGACAACGATGACCGATGACGAATGGCGATCGTTCGTCACAGCGGGCACAAGGCTCGCCCACGTAGCCCTCACCCGCGCCGACGGGCGGCCCCACGTCACCCCGGTCTGCTTCGTCCTCGACGGCGACGAGCTCGCCTTCGCCCTTTCCCCCGGGAGCGTCAAAGGGAAAAGTCTGGCGCGTGACCGGCGCGTCGCGGTCTGCGTCAGCGACGATCGGCAACCGTACAGCTTCGTGTCCATCGAAGGGCAGGCACGAACCTCCGCCGAACCAGAGCAGATCAAACGCGTGGCGATGGGTATCGCCGGCCGCTACTACCCCGATCAGCCCGCGGAGGGCGTGGCCGAATCCTTCGTGCAGGAAGGTTTCACCGCGGTTCGCATCAGCATCACCAACGTCATCGCCCGATCCGGCCTCGGCTGAAAGCTTGGGAACACGCCGGAGACGGCGATGCCGCCTTCGGCGTGTTCGCGTGCCTAGTGCCGGTCCTTCGAGTCGGGGGTGATCGCGTCCTTGACGTTCTTGGCCGCGTCCTTGACCTTCTCGCCGGCCTGCTTGAGCTTGCTCTTGCTCTGCTCGGCCCGCCCCTCGGCCTCAAGGCGCTCGTCGTCGGTCGCGCGGCCGAGACCTTCCTTGACCTTGCCGCCGAGTTCCTCGGCCTTGTTGCCGATCTTGTCGTCCAGACCCATGTCGGTCCCCCTCGGTCTCGTCGTCTCGTACCTCTCCCCTGACCGCAGGATCGGGACGCAAACCCGGCGCGGACCCGCCGGTCGAGGCGCCGTACCCCTGATTCGACGTGGACCTCTCACGCGTCGTCCGGCAGCGGTTCGCCGGTCTCCAGCAGCGTCTTCAGGCTCGCGATCACGTTCGGCCAGCCGTGGCTGACCATCTCGGCCAGGCTCGATCCGGGCTCGAAGCCGTCGTGCACGACGGTGAGCTTCACGACCGGCCCGTTCTCCTCGATCGTGAAGGTGACCTTCGAGCGGGCCTCGCCGGACAGCCGGGCGAGCACGTCCTCGTCCCAGCCGAAGCGCTTGGCGAGCTCCGGGGTGACGGCGTGCCAGGTGTAGGAGAGCCGGCTGTAGGGTTCGGCGGCCAGCACGACCTGCTCCGGGTCGCTGATGAGCACGCCGTGGTTGTCCCAGGTCATCGGCGAGCCGGCGGACCAGTCCGTGATGAACTCCGTGGCCCAGTAGCGGCGGGTGAAGGCCGGCTCGGTCAGCGCCTGCCAGAGCTTCTGCGGGGTGGTGCGGATGTAGGTGGTGTAGACGAAGGTCGGCGCGTCCATCGGGGTCTCCTCCAGGGCGAGTTTCAGGTCCGCCAGGGCTTGGACCCTGGGCTGGTCGTAGCGGCTGATCCACCGGTGGGCGATCTCGTGCACGGGCGCGGCGTTGAGGTAGTGCAGCTTTTCCCTGCCCCGCCGTACGGTGGCGACGAGCCCGGCCTCCTCCAGCACCGCCAGGTGCTTGCTGACGGACTGTCTGGCCATGTCGAGCCCGGCGCACAGCTCGCGTAGCGTCTGCCCGTTGCGGGCGTTGAGCGAGTCGAGCAGCGCGCGCCGGCTCGGGTCGGCCAGCGCCTTGAACACCTCGTCCATGCCGCCCTCGCCTCGTCGATATGCAGCCGCTTAGCTGCCTTTAAGTTAGGCAGCCATCTGGCTGCCTGTCAAGGCGTGCCATCAGCCGATCACCAGCGGCTCGTAGTCGCAGTCGTAGCCGAAGTAACGAGGCCCGGCCAGCTCCAGCCCCTCGGGCGTGCGCCAGCGCGGGTCGCAGGGCGCGCCGATGACGGTGACGCGCAGGCCGTAGCGCAGGGCCTCGGTCGTGACCGGTTCGCCGGACTCGGTGTCCAGGACGCAGATCAGGTCGGGGGTGGTGGCCACGGTCGTGCCGTCGCGACGGGCCAGCAGATGCTCGTTCTGGAAGCTGAGCTCCAGCACGCCGTACGACGACTCCAGGCGCGCCGCGCCGCGGGCGAACCCCCCGGTGGTGCGGCGCTCGACGTCGACGACCTTGCCCGCGAACAGCTCCGTCCCGCCCAGTACCTCCAGTGCGGCCCCGACCGGCGAGGTGTGCGCCTCGCGCGCCAGCCGTACGGCACGGCCCAGATCCTCGGCCAGCGTCAGCGTGGCGGGCACGAGACCGTCGCGCAACTGCGACCCGCGCAGCACGGTGTCGGCGGAGGAGAGCTGACACCCCATCCGTACGCACGCCGCCCTGGCGATCTTCTCCGCCCAGTGGTTGGAGACCGCCTCCAGCACGAGGGTGTTGCCCTTGTCATCGGCCAGCGCCATAGGCGTGTTGCTCACTCCGATGAGCGTGGGCAGGACCATCTGCGCCTCGGGGAAGGCGCGGCCCATGGCGTCGCCGTCGACCAGGGGCAGTCCCGCCTGAGCCGCCGCGGCGATGGGGGTCATCGAGTTCATCCCGCCGACCTCGATGGGCACGATGTGCGTGGCGGGCCGGCCGATCACGGCCTCCAGGGCGCGCAGGACGGCCAGTTCCTCGGTCCCCGCGGGCAGCTTCTCCAGCATCACCGTCGGCGCGCCCATGGTGGAGATGGGCACGACGGTGGCGTCGGCGGGCACCTCGTCGATCGAGTACAGGGGCACCGGCCCGTGCCTGCGGATCGCCTCGCGGGCGAACAGCTTGCCCACGTACGGATCGCCGCCGCCCCCTGTGCCGAGAATGCCGGCTCCCCTGGCCAGGTCGTCGAGCATGTCCACGGTGATCTCACGCATTGATCTTCTCCAGGTCCAGGTCACCGACGGCTTTCACGCGGACGCGGGTGGCGTCGCCGGGCAGGTAGGCGAGCGGGAGTTCCTCCACGTCCACGATCCGCACGCTGCCCGTGCGCGCGCCCGCCCGCTCCGCGCGGGCGGTGGCCTCGTCCTTGGCTTCCGCCAGTACGGCCTCGCGCGGCCCGGAGAACACCCGATCCACCTCCCCGCCCACCTGGGCGATGGCGGCGCCGACGGCGTTGGCCACCTCGAAGTGGTCGGGTCGCCGCACGTCGGCGAAGCCGGGCAGGGTGTCGATGAGGATGCTGCCGCCGCCCACCAGGACGACGGGCAGCGGGGCGGGCGAGGTACGCATCCGGTCGACGGCTTCGGCCACCCGCGCCTCGATGTCCTTGAGCGGTCCCGCGCAGGACACCTCCGACACGAGTCCCGGGTCCCCGATCGCCGCCCGGCCGGCGGCCACGGCCAGGTCGGTGGCGGTCAGCGTGGATCCGCCGAACACCAGCGCCTGCTCGGTGAGCCGGTAGCCGACGCTGCGCGGCCCCGCCGTACCGTCTGCGGCGATGACCGAACCGCCACCGATGCCGATGGACAGCACGTCGGGGATGCGGAAGTTGGTCCGTACCTCGGCGACCAGCGCCTCCCCCGCGGCCTCGCGGGGGAATCCCCCGGCCAGGATGCCGACGTCGGTGGTGGTCCCGCCGATGTCGACCACCGCGCAGTCGCTCAGACCGGACAGGTACGCCGCGCCGCGCATGGAGTTGGTCGGCCCGGAGGCGAACGTGAGCACCGGATACCTGCGCGCGTGCCCGACGTCCATCAGCGTGCCGTCGTTCTGCGACAGGAACAGGGGCGCGTCGATGCCCGCCACCCGCAGCGCCTGCCCGAACGCCTCGACGGTGCGTACGGCCAGCCGGCTCAGCGCGGCGTTGACGATGGTGGCGTTCTCCCTGGCCAGCAGCCCGACGCGGCCGATCTCGCTGGAGACCGACAGGTGGACGCCGGGGCCGAGTTCGGCGGCCAGGATCTCGGCGGCCCTGACCTCGGAGCCGGCGCTGACCGGCGAGAACACCGAGGAGATCGCGACCGACCGCAGCCCGCGGCGGCGGATGTCGGCGGCCACCTTCCTCAGCTCGCCGGGGTCGAGTTCGGAGATGGGGGTGCCGTCGTACTCGTGGCCGCCGTGGCACAGGTACGTCGCGCCTTCGACGACCTCGCGCAGCCGTTCCGGCCAGTCGACCAGCGGCGGCAACGCGGCGGTGGCGGGCAGGCCGAGCCGGACGGCGGCGACCGGCTCCAGCCGGGCCGCCTCGACCAGCGCGTTGACGAAGTGGGTGGTGCCGATCATCACGGCGGACACCTCGGTGGCACCGAGCCCGGCCAGCGCCGCGGCGACGCCGCCGGTGACATCCTGCGTGGTGGGCGACTTGACGGTGGCCAGGACCCGGCCGTCGTCGTCGATGAGGGCTGCGTCGGTGTTGGTGCCGCCGACGTCGATGCCGATGCGCATGAGGAGGGGAACTTTCTGGTCTATGGGGTGGGGACGAGTTGCTGCTCGCGGCTGCCGCGTACGAGGCCGAGCTTTCCCGCGACGATGTAGAGCACCCCGGCCAGGATCAGCGAGGTGAGTGCCGGGATGCCGGGCCACTGGTAGTGCTCGCTGAGCCAGCCGGTCAGCGCGGACACCACCCAGATGACCAGCGTGGCCGGAACCCAGGTGGGCTCCGTCTCCGGCAGCGTGCCCTGCTCGCGGGAGGCGTCCAGGACGGGCCGCCAGCGTCTGACGACGAAGTACTCGGCCACCATGATCCCGGCGATCGGCGGGGTGACGACGCCGAGGATCAGCAGGAAGTCGGTGAAACGTTCCAAGATCCCGGCCGCCGCCAGCAGGCTGCCCACCACGCCGACGCCGACGGTGACCGCGACCCGGTTCAGCTTCAGCCCGATGGTCGACTCGACCGCGTTGAGCAGGCCGAGCACGGCGGAGTACAGGTTCCAGTTGTTGATCTTCACGGTGGCGGAGATCAGCACGATGACCCCGATCACGCCGGACGACGCGGTGATGATCGCGATCACGTCCGAGGACTTGACCGCGTACGCCAGCAGCACGCCGGCCAGGCCCAGGACGTACTCGCCCAGGGAGATGCCGACGAGCGTCTGCTTGACCACGTCACCAGTGCTGCGGTTGAACCTGGTCATGTCGGGTGTGGTGACCGCGCCGACGATGTAGGAGCCGGCGACGATGGTGGCGCCGGTCGCGATCGTCATGGGCTCGCCGAAGGGCGTCGACGCCACCAGCGTCCCGAGGTCGTGCCGTGACAGCTCCACCCAGATCGCCCAGCCCGCCAGGCCGAGGAACGCGGGCACGGTGATGAACGCCGTCATCCCCATCGCCCTGAACCCCTTGATCACCAGCAGCGTCACCCCGAGCCCCGCGACCAGCGCCCAGAGCCAGAACGGCAGCCACGGCATGATCGCGTGCAGGCCGGCGGCGAACACGCCCGTCTGCACCCCGAACCAGCCGAACAGGCTCAACGTGATGATCACGCCGATGATCGTGGACCCGTACCGGCCGAACCCGGTCCAGCGGGCCAGCAGCGAGGTGGACATGCCCTCGCGCATGCCGGCGATGCCGACGAAGATGCAGACGACCTCAAGGATCACGGAACCGAGCGTGAACGCCCAGAACGCGTCCCAGAAGGACAGGCCGGCGCCGAGGGTGGCGCCGAGCAGGAACTGCGTCAGGTCCGACAGTTGCCCGAACCGCTGTACCGCGACGTTGAACCAGGAGTAGCGGGCGCGCTTGGGCACTCGCTCGAGGGGATAATCCTCGTCGATCATCGATCTTGCCTCTCTGCGGGGGGTGTTTCACCAGCGCGACGGCGGACCTGCCGCTCTCGCGCGGAGTTTGACGAAGGTGCCGGGCAGATAGTCCAGCGGCGTGTCGTCGGCGTGGATGATCACCGTCTGCCGAGGGTCGGCCCCGGCCAGGACGGCGACCGCCCTGGCCTCTTCCATGACGGCGTCCATGGCGGCGGGCAGCGCCGCGCGATCCGGGAGCCGGATGATCCGCTCGTAGTGGCCGCCGACCGGGCTGACGGCCGCGCCGATCGCACCGGCCGCCAGCCCGTGCTCGGGATGAATGCCCTGGTGTACGGCCTGCGCCCCGCCACCGACGACGACCAGCGGCAGCCGGTCGGCACCCGGTTGCAGGCGATCCACGGCCTCGGCCAGTTCGGCGTCGTCGACGGGTCTGGCCACCCGGATCAGCCCGGGGATGCGGAAGCCGACCGGGACTCCGCCGATGTTCGCGCCGCCCACGGCCTCCTCGGGGAAGCCGCCGGCCAGCACGCCGACCCTGACCCTGCGGGCGCCGACGTCGGCGACCACGGCGTCTTCCAGACCGGTCAGCGCGCCGGCGCCGCGCAGTACGCTGGCCGGTCCGCTGCCCAGGCTGAGTCCGGGGTGGCGGGACATGTGCTCCAGGCTCATCAGCGTGCCGTCCCCGCGGGTGACGAAGACGGCGGCGCCCGGGCAGAGCGTGGCCAGGCCGTCGGCCACCGACTGGGCGAACCCGGACAGGGCGGCATCCAGGATGGTGGCGTTCTCGCGTTCCAGGAGGCCGAGCGAGCCCAGGTCGGCGGACAGGGCGATGGGCAGGTTGCCCACCTCGGCCCTGATCAGCTCGGCCGCCTCGTGCTCCTGCTCGGCGTCGAGAGGCGAGAACAGGCCGACGACGGCGAACGCCTCGGCGGTGCCCGCCATGGCGGCGGCGAAACGGCTGACGGCGGCCCGGTCGAGGGGCGTCCAGTCGTCGCGTTCCAGCCCGCCGCCGCCGTCCACGATCTCCGCGCCGGCGTTGACCGCGGTACGGAGGTCGTCCGGCCAGCCGAACAGGGGGCGTACGGCCCTGGCGGAGTCACCGCTGATGCGCACGACGGCGACCCTGCGCAGCTCGCGCCGCCTGGTGACCGAGGTGGCGCTGCCGCGCAGGCCCACGGCCACCTGGGTGAGGTCGGTGGCCTCCAGCCTTTCGAGCGCCGACCTGACGTTGTCCACGGGCTTGTCGGGTTGCGAGGGGACCTTCACCGTCGCCAGGACCCGGCCGTCGTCGTCGAGGAGTGCGGCGTCGGTGTTGGTCGGTCCGACGTCCACCCCGGCCTTCATGACGCCTCCCCTGTACCCGCCCGGCAGGGGAATCCGGGCGGGTTCGGAGGGGGCGGAGGGGGACTTTGGAGGCCGGTGAGACCGAAGGCTTCGGGACCGGCCAGGCGCAGGCCCTCGGTGGTGTACCAGATCGGGTCGCACAGCAGGCGCACGACGCCGACGCGCAGGCCGTAGCGCACCTGCTGGACCTGCAGCACCTCGCCGGTCCGGGTGTCGATGAGGGCGATGACGTCGGGCACGCACGCCAGCGGCCGCCCGTCCTCCAGCACGGCGAGGAACTCGCTGCCCGCCTCCAGGCGGACCATCCTGCCCTGGTCGGCGCCGAGCCCCTCGACGATGATCCCGTCCGCCGCCTCGGCGATCTTGCCGGTGATCAGCGGCGCGGGCAGTTCGGTTCCCAGGTGGACCGCGCGGCTGACCGAGCCGAGCGCGGTGGCGGTGGCGACCTGGCGTCCGCGCAGGACGTACTCGGTGCTGGCCACCTGCCCGCCGAACGCCTCCAGCGACGAGCGCACCAGCCGCTCCAGCCAGCGCCCGGTGACGTGCTCGATGACGAGGGTTCTGCCGCGCTCGTCGCACACCACGGCCGGGGTCGGGGCGATGCCGCGTAGTTGCATCACCGTCTGGTTCATGCCGGGGAACGCGCGGCTCATGCCGTCGGCGTCGACCAGGGGCAGGCCCAGGCGGGCCGCCCAGGCGACGGCCATGCAGCCGTTGGCGCCGCCGATCTCGCTGGCCATGAGTGCGCCCACGCGCGTGCCGTACAGCGCCTCGACCTTGTCGCGCAGGTGCACGGGCTCTTCGGTCCCGGTGACCCGTTCCAGCATGACGGCCGACGAGCCCGCCGTACCCGCCGGCATGACCAGCAGGTCGGGGTCGAGGTCGCCCGCCTGGACCACGTGTACCGGACCGTGATCCTCCAGCGCCTGCATGGCGGCGACGCGGGCGATCGCGACGGTCCCGCCCCCTCCGGAGCCGAGCACGGCGCAACCACGCGCGAACGCGGGGAGCGTGTCGGTGTCGATGTCCACTCGCTCAGGCTACGAACGCGCAGACAAAGGGTGGGTGTGCTGAAAGCATCATTATGTGTGATCTGTGTGCTAATGGCACACTTGAAGGATGAGCGTGCGGTTGATCGAGAGCCTCGGGGAGGTGGTCAGGCAGCCACCGGGCTCGGTGCTCGTCCTCACCAGGGCTGTCTCGGCGCAGGCCGTGGGATACCGGCTTGAGGTGGCGTTGCGTGACGCGGCCGCGGCCGGGGCGGTGGCCCTGGTGCTCACCGCGCCCACCACCGTCAGCCACAGCGCGTGGGCCCTGGCCGAGCGGGTGAGCGTCGAGCTCCTCGACCCGCGCACCTCGGGCGCCTCGGGCGCCAGCCCGCTCGGCGCCGTGGTCGCGACCGCGTTTCGCGAAAGTCACGGGGATCTGGCCGGACTGATGGTGGCCGTTCAGAGCGCGCTCGCCGGAGACGCCGCCGACTCACTGGCCAGGGCGGCACGGGCGGTCGAGGGCATCGCCGGGGCCGGCGGCGTACCGGAACGGATCGCCGAGGAGGTCAGCGCCGCGATGGGAGTCACCGTCGACCCCGACTTCACCACCGCCGGCGGCCCGGGGGGACATCGGGCCGACGCCACCGAGATGGTGCTCCGCCTCGCCGCACTGGCCGCCGCCGCGGGCGCCGTCGACGAACTGCCCGCCCGTTCACGTGCCCATCTGCTGACCGAACTGCTCGTCGCCCCCGAGAAGCAGGCCCAGGAACTGGTTCCGCGGGCCAGGGCCCTCGGGCTGCCGATCGACGACTGGCACGTGATCCTGCGGTTCGAGCCGGTGATGGACGAGGGGCCCGACCGCTATGCCGTACTCGACACCCTCGCCTCCCGCGCCACCCGGGCCGTGCGCGAGCTCGCCGGCCCCTCGTGGAACGCCGCCCTTGCGGGCGACGCGCTCGTGGTCGTCCGTACGGTCCCCCGCGACCAGGGCAGCATGGGCCTACGGCAGGCGGTACGCGAGGCCGGAGCCCTCCTGGAACGGGTCCGCCCCGCCGGCACCAAGGTGCGATGCGGGGTTTCCACCTGCCACGAGGGAGTCCTAGGCCTGCGTACCTGCGCCTCCGAAGCTCGAACGGCACTACGCAGGGACAAGACGGAACCACTGGCCACGTACGACCTGTCCGGCCTGGACCGGATGCTGGAGGAGTGGTACTCCTCCGACACCGCCCAGCAGGCGGTCAGGGACCTGCTGCAGCCGCTCCTCGACCTGCCCGGCGGCCAGCCCAAACGGCTGATCACGATCCTGCGCGCCTACCTGGACCACCACGGCTCCCCCGCCAAGGCGGCAGAAGAGGTGAACCTCCACAGAAACGCCGTCAGCCGCAACATCCGCCGCATAGAGACGCTGCTGAAGGCCGACCTGAACAACCCGCAACAACGCCTCGCCCTCCAACTCGCCTGCCGCGCCGCCCAGATCTAACCCATCGGCCTGACCGGCAAGACTGCGACCGCATCCATCTCCGCGGCCCTGGGACGGTAGACACTTCTGAAGCCCCGGCCAGGGCGGGGGCCCTTTCTGGAGCGAGGCTCTCGCCGTCCGGTGTGGTCTGGAGCTCGTGCTAGAACGGTTTGCTCGCGGCGGTCATGATCTGGTGGGCGCTCAAGCAGTCGCCGCAGGCCTTGGCCAGGCGGATCGGGGAGGGGCCCAGAGCCGACGCCGTCGCCGTCGCCTCGTGCACCTGACCCCGACACACCCCGGCAAAGGCGAACCCCTCCCATCGGGGCGGCCCACCGCTCGGAAACGACAGCACCCAGCATGTCTGGGACCGTAAGCGCGCCCACGTCCGGGATCGTAAGACCCAAGAAGCGGTTCTACCGGAACTCGTCCGCGTCTACTCCGGACAGCTCAGCGGTGATTATTCTCGTCGGAGCGTCTAGTTTGTTGCAGTTTCACCGGCATTGATGTCCTTTGATGCGGTACAGAAAACCCGCCTTGAAGATGTGGCCTTCACATTGGATTGCCACCGAGCAATCGCCCAGTAGGGCATGGCCAGGATGAATGGCAGGAGGGGCATTCGTAAGAACCACCGCCGAACCCCTGGCCGGGGAAATGCAGGGTGCGTAGTTCCTGGACCAGTCCCTCAGAAGCCGGCAAGGAGCGAACCCTTCCCTGCAGGACCAGGAACGTGACCGCTCCCCCTGCCGCGAACAGCCCTCCGACCAGGGACCGGCTGATCCCCTGTACGCCGCACTGCTGCGCCAGCGCCGCATCGATCCCACCGTCGGTCAGGCCCGACAGCAGCCCCAGGCTTGCCACGAACGACGGCCCGCAACTGAAGTCGGAGCCGAATACGGAGATGGACACGGGAATGATGAAGAAAGCGAGCCCGATGACCGCTCCGATGATGAGCGCGCTCCACTCCCAGCTGAGACTCCTGACGGAGGCCATGGGCGTAGTCCTTTCCCTTGTGCTTCGTGGTCGAGACCAGTTTTCCGCCCGCTCAATTCCAGCTCAATGGGAACGGTTTCCCACGCCATTCATTCACAGGCGAACGAGGAAAAGACGTCCGCCAGTACATCCTGTTCGGCGGCGAGCTGGGTGCCGAGAAGGAGATGAACGGTGCGCAGCCCGCCGGGAGACTGGTCTGAGCCACCGGCCGCGAGGACGAGGTGGCGGAAATCGCGGCCGTCGACGGTGACGGTCGCCTCGCGTACGGCCGCCGTATCGTCCGGGGTGAGCGGTCTGATGATGGAGTGGGCATTCAGGTCGAGTAGCGCCTGCTCGGCCACCTCGCCCAGCGGAACGTCCGCAGGCAGCCGCTCACCGAACACCACGACGCTCGGCCGGTAACCCGACCGCTCGGGGCCGGAGAAGGCGATCAGCGCGCCGGGCGGCTCGACCGCCGTCCAGCCGTCCGGCACGCTGATCCAGAAGGGCCTCAGACCGGGGGACGCCTCGTTGGGCCAGGGCACGGTGACCGTCATCCGAGCACCTTGGTCATCTTGACGAGGTCGCCAGGAGCGTCGCGGATCGACTTGGCGGCGTTGAGAGGCGCCTCGGCGATCTTGGCCACGTCGATCTCGAGGCCGCCCTTGAGTTTGGCACCCGGTCCGAACGCCAATCCCGCGGCACCCTGCACCTTGAACTTGCCGTCCTGGAAGCTGGCCCCGCCTTTGAGGGAGGCGCCGAACCCGAGTTGGCCCTCGACACCCGCGCTGGGCTTGACGCCGCCTACGTCCACGGCGATGTCGGCACCCCCCTTGAAGCCGGTGAAGGCTCCGCCTTCCAGCCCGGCACGGAAGCCGTCACGGTCCACGCTGAATTCGCCGTTCGCCGACACCTCACCGCCAGCGGCGCGCACGGAGAGGTTCCCGCTGAGGTCGGCGAGGCCAAGTTTGCGACGGAGACGCGCGTCTCCGCTGAGCGCGTACGCCTCCGCGTGGGCGCCGCCGGCGAGGCCATAGCGGCTGCCGATGCGGCCCAGGCCGCCGAACACCTCGAACGCGCGACGCCCCAGCGCATACTCTGCGTCGAGTTCGCCGAGAGCGCCCTTTACCCGGGTCCTGTCAGCCAGTAGCGCCTCGTCCTTGCCGTATTTGCCGTACAGGAGGGAGGCCAGCGGCGAGCCGGGCGCGAGACCGTTGCGCTTGAGACGGCGCAACTCCTGGGGCGTGAGGCTGAGGCCGTCCGCGGCGAGTTTCCGCGTACGCATGTCCTTCGACTTGAGCACGTCGTGGAGGCGCGGTCCCAGCAGGACTTCGCCTGGCGGCGCGGGCGTCCCGCCCACCACGGCGGCGCCCTGGCAGGTCACCGCCAGTGCCCTGACGGCGCGAGCCCGATCGCGAGCGGCCTCCTCGTGGCGGCGCTGTGCCCGGCGTACGTCCTGCTCGGCCTCATCGACCTCGTGCCGGACCTGGGCCAGCGCGATCGGATCCACCGGCTCCGGCAGGGCGGCCAGGCGTCGCCGTGCCTCGGCGAGCCGCCGTTCGGCCCGTTCGAGCCGGTCGCGGGCTTGTTGCTCCTCCTCGATGGGGGCGACGGTGCCGCGTAGGGCGTCGGCGACCTCCTCGTGGGCGGACCGCGCCGTGACGAAGGCGGTCTGCAGTCCTTCCAGGGTTGTCAGGAAGCGGCTCGCGCACGGGCCGACGAATGCTCCGGCGGTGAGGCCGGCGGTGGCGGTACGCAGGGTCGTCACGGTGCCGTGCAGACCCCGCGCCCGGTTCCCGTTCTCCTCCGAGGCGCTGAGCAGCACGCCGGGAACAGCCGATTCGCCCATACGATCAGCCGCCCGCGATCCGGAACGCGAGCGCCGTCAGATCGGCCTGGCGCGCCGTCAGCCGGACGACCTCCTCAAGCCTTCCGAGGTGATCGGACCAGCGGGCCGCGAACTCGTTGAGCGCGGCGTCGGCCGCCCCGTCGCCGGTCGCCGGCCGCCTGTAGCGCGTCGTGGGCAGGCCGGCCGCGGCACCGCTGAGCTGACTTCCGATGGTGGTGAGCGCGGCCGGCTGGGCCGCGATTCGCTGTGTGGTCATGGACGCACGCTAGAAGCGCGCCTGGCGCCGCGAAATGGGAAGCGGTCCCCATCGCGGGCGCAACGCGGCCGCCACCTTCCGTCTGAACGACAGCGCCGTACGCGCCTGGGCACGCGCCTCATCGGCCAGGGCCCAGGCACGCTCGCCCTCCGCGTGGCTGACGTCAGCGGCGGCGTACATGGCCTCGTTGACCAACCCCGCCAGGTCGCCGGTGGCCTGTGCCGCGTCGGGGAACCGAATCGCGGCGTGCCTGGCCGCCTCTCCCGTGGTGGTCGCGGTGCTCAGGAGCAGCCCCGCGTCGGCATAGCCGGCGAGCATCTCCCGCCAGGCCGCAGCCACCCTTCGCCGCGGATCCGCGGTACGTCGTCTGCGGCCGCGCGCGAACCACTTGAGCATCGGTACGGCGACGGGGACCGTCATGAGCAGGCCGGACAACGCCAGCAAGAGCCAGGGCCAAATCGGGGTGTCAGGGTTCGGCGGAAGCGGATCGGCGGAAGCGTCCCTGGCCGGATCCCGCTTCTGCTGATCGTCATCGGCCGGCGGCGGGAATTCCTCGTCGGGCGACCTCTCGGCTCTCCCCTTGCTCTCCTTGCGTGGTGTCGGATCGAAGGCCACCCAACCGGCCTGGGTGAACCGCACCTCCGCCCAGGCGTCCACGTCCCGCTCGGTGATCCGGTACTGGTTCTTCCGTCCCTTGCCCGGGCGGAAGCCCACGACCACGCGCACGTCGTAGCCGAGTGAGCGCGCCAGCACCGCGAACGCGGAGGCGTACTGCTCTGCCGTGCCCGTCCTGGTCTCCGCCATCAACCGGCGGATATGCCAGTTGCCGTGGCCGCTCGGCGGCCTCGGCCCCGTGTGCTCGGTGTACACGCCTTTCGCGAAGTGGTCGGCGAGGCGGCGCAGCGCCTCGTAGCCGGACCCGTCGCCGGTGATCTTATTCGCCGCGGCCGCGAACTGGCCGGCCGCCGCGTCCCGCTCCGGCTTCACGATCGGTGTGTCCGCCGCCAGCGCGGCCGGATCGACGGCCGGCACCAGACTGTGTACGACGTAGTCGCGCGGCAACGGCCGGTCGGCGGGGCTGACGAGGTCGCCGGTGTCCGGATCCACGCCGAGCCCCGCGACCGACACCCGCGCCGGCCGCCCGCTGGACACCAGCAGGCCCAGGTCACCGGCTTCGGCGACGTGCACCTCATCCTTGACGACACGGCCTGCCGTATCGGGTCCGGGGAGCCGGGTGCCCGCCCGCCAGAACGTTCCCGAGGTGGTCCAGTAGATGCCATCGAACGCCGACAGCGTGGCGTATCGCAGGTGCGTGACAGGGCGATCGGTGGTGACCGTCAGGCGCACTCGCGTCCGTCCCGCGTGGAGGGCGGGGAACTGGGACAGCGGGCTGGCCGCCTGACGGGGTTCGACCGGTTGAGGCAGCAGGTCGCGAGCGTCCATCGGGCGTGATGCAGGGGGAAGCGCCTGCGGCAGGAACAGGCTCGTCGCCGAACCGGTCACCACAAGGATCACGGTCGCCGCCACGAGCGCGAAGCGCGGACGGCGTCGGGCCGGCTCGCCCCGCCGGCTGCCGTCACGGCGCGACCAGGCGCCGAACAGCAGCAGCACGGCGATGATCAGCGCCGCGCCGGGTCCCAGCCAGGCTGCCGCCCCCGCCCCTGCTGACACCGACAGCCCTGCGGCGGTGCCGAGCAGGGCGACAGGCAGCGCCCACGCCACGGACCTGCCGCGCAGGATCGGTTCTGCCGCCGCGAGAGCGGCCAGCCCGGCCAGCAGCGCCACCGTGGCCAGCTCCGCGCCATGGGGTTCGAGCGGCGAGATCGAGGTGAGCAGCCGGTGCGGCCCGCTGAGCACGTTCGACGGGATCACGACGGCCAGGTACGCGGCCAGCACGACGACACCGGCCGTCAACCGGGTAACCGGCTGCAACCATGTCACCAGGGCGGTCACCAGGCAGGTCACGGCCACCGCCAGCGCCGCGCCGACGGTGGGCGGCAGGTAGCGGGGATCGGTGAGCGCCTCGGCCGAGGTCCTCCCGAACGCCCCCGCGAACGCCACGACGGGAAGCAGTCCCACGACGAACGCCAGCAGGCAACCTCCCATCGTGAAGGCGACCGGCCTGCCCAGGCGCGGCGAGGCGGATCCCGCGGCCTCGGCACTCTCCGGCGACGTGGTCATGCCCGCCCGCCCGCCAGACGCCCGATGGCCTGCACGGCACCACCCGCGTCGGCCGCGCTCACCAGGGTCACCGCTCCCCTGCGCACCACCCCGGGAGCCGCGGCGGCGGGGTCCAGTCGCACGATCAGCAGGAGCGAGAACCTGGGTGCCTCGGCGGCGAACCGGGCCACGATCGCCGGATCCGTACCGGTGACCAGCACGAGTTGTCCCCCGGTCGCGGCGCGGCGGACGGGCGCCTGCACGGCGGACACGCCGAGTCCCTCACTGCGACGAGCCGCAGCGAGCCGGTCGAGCGGGCCCCGGGCGCCCAACCGAGCCAGCTCGACCGAGTCCTCGCCCGCCACCGTCAACACGACGCGCGCGTGCGCGAACACGATCGAGGCGCACACCTCGACCGCTTCCTCGAAGGCGGCCTCGTCCAGAACCTCAGCGCGGGTGTCCAGGACGACCGTTGCGGCGGGCTCGCCGGCGTCCACCCGCTCCTGAACCAGCAGGGTTCCGGTACGGGCCGCTGAGCGCCAGTGGATGAGGCGTGGATCGTCTCCTGGCTGGTATTCGCGCAGACCGTCGAAGATGCTGGTGCCATGAGGGGTGTGCCCGCCGGACTGCCCGTCGACGTCCGGACGCGTGCCCAGGGGAAGCGCGTTCAGCGGGTGGACGCGAGGGTGCACCCAGATGGCGGACGCGGCGACGGCCGTGTGGCGGCGGACCGCGAGCCCGAGCGGATCGCGTCGTTCGAGCGTGAGAGGACCATGGCCGAGCAGGCCGCGCCGGTGCGTGGGCACGGTGTACTCGGCGCCGGCCGCTCCCCCGCGGGCCGCGGGCGTGATCGCCACCCTGACCCGTTCTGCGCCGATCCGGTCCGTGGTCTCGGTCCATCCCAAGGGCGGCCTGCCCTCGTTCCGCACCGAAATCATGCAGGTGACGCCCGTTCCCACGGAGATCCGGTCGCCGGCTACGGTCCGGGCCGCCGCGAGCCGGTCCGGTACGCACATCATGACCACGGCCACCACCACCAGCGCAGGTGCCGCCGCGCCCATCGCCGCCAGTTGCGGGTAGCCGCCCAACAGCCCGGCGGCCAGCACCACGGCCCCGCCCGTGAGCACGGCCGTGCCCGTGCCCGTCAGGACAGGCGGCCGAGCGCTCACCGCGCCCCTGCCGGCAACGGCACCACGACGCTGGACATGATCTCGTTCACCACGGCCGTCGTGGTGAGGCCATCGATCTCGGCCTGAGGGGTGAGCACCAGGCGATGGGCGATCACCGCTTGTGCGACCGCCTTCACGTCGTCCGGGGTCACGTATCCGCGTCCTTCCCCCGCCGCTGAGGCCTGGGCCGTGCGTACGAGGGCCAGGCTGCCGCGCGGGCTCATGCCGAGCTGCAGGTGCGGGGTGGCACGGGTGGCCTCGGCTATGCGGGCGACATACTCGGCGACGGCTTCGCTGATGTAGACGCGGCTGACGTACTCGATCATCCAGCGGATCTGGTCGATCTTGGCCACCGGCTTCAGCTCGGGCGAGGTCCCGGTACGCGCCCTGTCCATGATGAGATCGCGTTCGGCCACGAGATCGGGGTATCCGACCGCGATGCGCAACAGGAACCGGTCGAGCTGCGCCTCGGGCAGCCGGTAGGTGCCCTGCAGATCGACGGGGTTCTGGGTGGCGACCACGAGGAAGGGGGTGGGCACCTGACGGGGCCGACCGTCCACCGTGACCTGCCGCTCCTCCATGACCTCCAGCAACGCCGACTGTGTCTTGGGAGAGGCGCGATTGATCTCGTCCGCCACGACGATGTGCGCGAAAGCGGGGCCCGGCCGGAAGTCGAACGTGCTGGTCTTCTGGTCGTAGACGGTGGTGCCCGTGATGTCGGACGGCAGCAGGTCGGGCGTGAACTGGATCCGGTGCCAGGTCGCGTCGATCGAGGCGGCGATGGCCTTGGCCAGCGTGGTCTTGCCCACGCCCGGCACGTCTTCCACGAGGAGATGCCCGCCGGCGAAAAGGCATGTCAAAGCCATCCGTACCGCGTGCGGCTTGCCGGACAGCGCACGTTCGACGTTGGATCGGAGCGCGGCGTGGGCCGCGGCGAAGTAGGCCCCGGGCTCGGCATCGGTAGTGGCGGACAAGATACTTCCTTCCTCTTACGGCTTGGTCGTGGAGTCGCGGCCGTCGGCCATCCGGCAGGCCGGCTTCGCCGCAGGCGGCGGTGTCTCGTCGTTGAGCACGAGCACCTCAACCGTGTAGCAGTGCCACGCGCCGGGATTGAGCTTGCGCTCGACGTACGGCGGCGCCTGGTTCGCACGCAGCCAGACGATCTCCCGCGTGCTGGTGACGCGGTAGGCCTGGAAACCTGACATCGACGAGGCGTCGTCGAAATCGACCTTGATCCGTCCGCGGGCCGGGCTCGTGACGGTCACGGGGATGGAGTGAAAGCGGGACGTGGGTTTGGGCTTGGGGGCTGCCGGCTCGGCCGGGGGCAGGCCGTACCAGATGCCGCCGGCCGTGGACGCCAGCAGCGCCGTGACCAGGCCCGCGAAAACAGGCCACCGTCTGCGGCGGCGCGGGGGCGGCTCGGCGGGTGCTTCGGGGATGGCCGCCGTCGGACCGCTGGTCGTGAGCGTCTCGGGGGCGACGGCACCAGCCGGGGGCACGGGAAGGGCCTGAGGGGTGGGGAGGGCCTGGGGCAGGGCGGGCAGAGAGGGCAGCGGAGGCGGCGCGTCAGGTGGCAGCCCGTCGGCGCCGCCGAACAAGCGGGCCAGGTCGTTCGCCGAAGGCCGCCGATCGGGCTCTTTGGCCAGGCAGGCCGCGATGACGTGCCAGTGGTCGCCGTCGATCTCGGGGGGCCGGGCCGGACGGTCGTTGAGATGGGCCTGTAACAGTGCGGCCGACGTGTCGTGTGTGAACGGCCGCCGCCCGGCGAGTAACTCGTAGGCCATCACTCCCAGCGCGTACACGTCCACGGCCGAGGTCGGGGGACGGCCCAGCGCGACCTCAGGCGCCAGGTACGCGTGCGTGCCGACGAAGGTTTCGTGCTTGGTGATGTTCTGCCCGTCGGCGACGTGGGCCACGCCGAAGTCGGTCAGTTGCCCCCAGGGGGCGCCGCTGCGCCAGGTGACCAGCACGTTCTCGGGTTTGACGTCGCGGTGCACGACGCCCGCCGCGTGAATGGCCGCCAGCGCCTGAGCCACGTGGCCGAGCAGGGTGACGGACTTCTCGCGGTCGAAGGCGCCGCGGGCGAGGGCATCGCGCAGGTTCTCGCCGGACACCAGCGCCATGACGATGGCCAGCATGCCGCCGCCGGAGATGATGTCGTGAACTGGGACGACGTGCGGGTGGTCGATCGACGTCAGCACCATGCCCTCGCGGACGAAGCGGGCGACGGCGGCGCGGTCGGAGGCGTACTCCTGCCTGAGCACCTTGATGGCGACGAGATCACCGCCGGGGCCGCGGCGGCCCTGCCACACCTGGCCCATGGCGCCCTGGCCGATGAGCTTCTCCTTGACGTACTCGCTGCGCAGCGGCATGGGCTCGGGCAACGGAGAACCTGACGGAGGCAGGGTGGGCAGCTTGGCCGGATCTCTGTCCAAGGTGGTCGTGTCCTCAAAGGAAGCCGAGACGTGCCCCTGGGGCACAGCGGTCGTACTATAACCAGCCGGACTCATCGGACAGTCGCCAATTCATCTAGTGGAACGTGAATTGGTATACGTCTCCCAGGCAACACCAGGATCCCTCGTCCAGCGGGCCACAGACCGCGGGGCGCCGGCAGCTTGAGGTCGAACAACTCCCCGTCCACCGGTGAGGCCGGGGCGAGCAGCAGCCCGGTACGCGCCCGTCGCACCGTGGCGAGCCACCCTCGGTAGCGCTGAAGCTGCAAGTCGTCGGTGGTCCCCGCGGCCACGAGCACGTTCCCGGTGTCCCGTGCGGTCCTGGCCAGGTCCTCAAGCGCCATGGCGCCGCGGCCGTCGCCGATCAGCTCCGCGTCGTCCACGAGCACCGCGCAGGGGCCGGGTAGCGTCGCCAGCACCTCGTCGAGGCTGTCCGGCTCGGCCGCGCCGGACAGCACGGCGGCCACACCGGGAAGTCCCGCCAGCTCACACAGCGGCGAGGTACGTGGACACACCAGCACGAGCGGCCGCATGGCGATCGAGCGGGCCACGGCCAGCAGCGCACCGCTGCGCCCGGTCCGGGGCGGCCCCGCGACCAGGAAGCGATTCCCCAGAGCGGCCAGGTCCACATCCACGGGGGCCAGCTGATCACCGCCGGCGCCGAGCGTGCACACGGCAGGCCCGGAAGGGCGAGCGGCGACGCGAAGCCGTTCCAGCTCGTCGGACCTGATCGACTCCGGCAAAGGATCGACGGTACGCGGCAGGGTCTCGGCGGGGAGGCCATCGGCGCTCCTGAACGGCCCCTGAGAAGGCAGCGCGATCTGCGTCTCGACCATGCCAGGGATGATGATCGTTCGTCCTTCCGGCATGGAGGCAGGCAGGTGGCGGGGGGTCACTCCGTACACGGCGGTGTCGTCGGGATCGGCGTGGCGCAGCACCAGGCGGGTCGCGACCGCGCCGGACAGCCGTTGAGTGAACCCGGAACGATCGCCGGCGATCACCACGCCGACGCCGACGGAAGGCCCGTGCCGTAGCAGCCCGTCGAACAGGTCCATCAGCCGCCCGGCGTCGGTGTCGGCGTGGCGGGCGAGGAAGGCCTCGTAACGGTCCATGATGAGCAGCAGGTACGGCGGCGCGCCCGCACCCCCTTCGGCGAGGGAGCGCTGGCGCCGCCCGATCTCGGCCGTCAGCAAGGCGAGCACCCTCTCGGTCCGGTCGATGTCCTCGCCGTCCACGTAGGCGCCGCAGTGCGGCAGCTCGCCCAGCTCCGCCAGCGCCCTGTTGCCCTGGTCGAGGACGTACAGGTGCAGCTCGGCGGGGCTGTTGCGGCGCGCCAGGCCGAGCGCCAGGGTACGCAACGCCGTCGACCGGCCGCTCCTGGCCATGCCCGCGATCAGCACGGTCCCGCAGGCCCGTACGTCCAGGACGTACGGCACCTGCACCTGGCGGTCCGGATGGTCGGCCAGCCCGATCGGCACGGCCATGGGCCCGTCATCTGGAGACGGCGGCAGCTCGTCCGCGGCGACCAGGGCGGGCAGCGGGGGCAACCAGGGAGAGGCGGGCGCCGTGGCGCCGGAGCGTCGCGCGGCCTCCTTGACGGTGGCGACGAGCACCTTGAGATCGGTCTCCTTCCCTTCTCCTTCGTCGTTCCGCGCGGCATCGGCGGGCGCACATCCCAGCGTGGCGACGTCCCTGGGGGTGACCGTCACCTCACGGTCGGCGGACGCCGCACGTGGCCCGCCGACGCGGGCGGCCTGGAACAGCGCCAGGTCGGAGTGACCCGCCCGCAGATATGCCCGGCCGGGGTGGTGGCGGGAGAGTCTGGCCGCGTCCGGCACGTCGATCACGTCGCCGCTGTCGGCGGCGCTGGTGACGCGGAGGCAGATCCGCAGGTTGAGGTTGGCCCGAAGGTCCGCGCTCACCGCCCCGGCAGGCCGCTGGGTGGCGAGTACGACGTGCACGCCGAGACTGCGGCCGCGCATCCCGATGCCGGCGACGCCGGTCACGAACTCGGGCACCTCCTCCACGAGTGACGCGAACTCGTCGATGAGAATGACCAGCCGCGGCAACGGTCGGCGGCTGACCGCCCAGTAGTCCTCGATGTCTTTGGCCCCGGCCTCGGCCAGCAGCTCTTCTCTGCGGCGCAGCTCGGCTCCGAGCGAGTCCAAGGCCCGGGTGACCAGGTGCCCGTCCAGGTCTGTGATCATGCCGGCGCAATGCGGCAGGTCCCGGCACTCGGCGAAGGCGCTTCCGCCCTTGTAGTCGACGAGCACCATGGACAGCCACTCGGGCGAGTTCGACACCGCCAGGCTCGCGATCAAAGTCTGCAGGAGCTCCGACTTGCCCGCGCCGCTGGTGCCCGCGATCAACATGTGCGGCCCGTCGCGCTTGAGGTCGACGGTCACCATACCTTCGGCGTTCGTGCCGAGCGTCACCTCACTGCCGCGACCCGCCGTCCAGCCTCGCTCTATCGCCTCTGCGGACGGATCGGCGCCGAGTCCGAGCAGGTCGAGCAGGCGTACGGAGTCGGGCAGGTCGGCTTGGGCGCCCCAGCGCGCACCGAGTACGCGGATCGGTGCGAGGGCGTGTCCCAGCCGGTCGGCGTCGTCGGTTGTGAGGCGGTCGAGCAGGACGGAGTCCGCCGCCAGGTCGTGCCCGCGCACCTGGGCACGGGTGCCGGAACGTCCGGTGACGACGACCGTCGTACGGCATTCGTCGGGGAGGTGGTTCTCCTCGGTGTCCAAGCAGATGGCGTACACACCTGACTCGGGGCCCTCCACGAACAGTTCGGTCAGCCCTGGCACGGAGCGCAGGCGGCGGGCCCCGTCGGCCAGCACGACGAGACGGCGGCCGGCGGGCGCGCTCGCCCGCAGCGTGGCCCGCTGCTCGGCCTGCCGGCCAGCGATGACGCGGCGGAGCTCAGCCACCCGGGCGGCAGCCTGGTCGGCGCCGACGGCGATCATGCGGCGGCAGGCGAGCTCAGGCGTGTGCGGCAACGCGTGCGGCAGCCAGGTGGCCCACTCCCACGCGGCGGCCTCGTCGGCGCCGGTGATGATCACCAGACCGACGTCGTGCGGGGCGTGGAGCGTGGCCAGATGGGCGAGCACCGCCCGGGCCAGGGGTAGGAGTTGCTCCCGAGGGCCGGCGAGGCCGAGCACGCCCGCTTCCTCCAGGGAGACGGCGACGGGCACGTACTCGATCACCGGGACCTCCGGCTCCTGATCGCCGTCGGCACCGGTGAACGTGACCGCTACCGGTCGCGCCGCCAGGCCGACCCGCAACCGGAGGAAGTCGGGATCGGCCGGGCGGCGTTCGTAGAGCCTGCTGGTGGGCGCGGCGGCGATTCTGAGCAGGCGGCACGGGTCGGGGAGGGCCTCGCGCGCGGCCCGCCCCTGCTCGGTGGCGGCCGTGGAGAGGGCATCGCCGAGTTCGGCCAGCTTCCGGTCGTGTTCGGCGGTGGCCGTCCGATGCTCGCTGCGGCCACCACGCCGGTCGCTGATCAGGTTCGCGACCACCAGGACCGGCGAGAGAGCGGCGAACACCAGGAAATAGGCGGCGCCGGGAAAGACGAGATACGCGACGCCCGCGAGCACCAGCGGAAGCAGGATCGCGATCAGAGGGAAGCGTACCGCGCGAGGAGGCTGGGGGCGGCGTGGCACGGTGAGGCGGAGCGGTGCGCTTCTGGCCGGGAGCCTGGGCGGGCGGTTGAACAGAACCCAGCCGTCCTCCCGTACCGGTTGCAGCGGGGCGTCCGCAGGGTCGACGGCCCTGATGGTGAGGACCGTCTCGCCCATGCCGAACAGCTCGCCCGGCGCGACCTGCGCGCACGTGCCCAACCGGAAACCCCGCCAGGCGACGCCGTTGCGCGAGCCGGCATCGGTCAGTTCGGCCGAGGCGTCGTCTCCCAGAGTCACGGTCGCGTGGTGGCGGCTGATCTCGGGGTCCGCGAGCACCAGCGCGTTGTCCGCGGATCTGCCGACCGTCGTAACGGTCCCCGGACGCAGCGGGGCCGTGCCGGCGCCGCCGGCGCCGCCGACCACCGCCACCTCCAGACCGTCTCCCACAAGCTCTTCGGCGCCCGTCTCATTGGTCGCGGTCAAGGCCGCGCCGACGGGGAGACAAGCGCGGGCGAGCGTGACCGGCTCCGGAAGCTCGTGCCCGCCGGCCCGATGGAGGCGGGCGCCGGCCCTCAGCCCCAGAGCGGCGGCGAGGTCGCCGATCGTGGCCTGCGCTGCCGCCTGCAGCACGAGCGAGGTATCCCGCCCGTCCGCCCTGAAGCGAATCTCCCTTTCCATCACGCTCAGTCCCGTCCGGTCTCTCAGCTACCGGCCTGTTCCAGCGCGTCCGCCCTGCGGCGGATCTCGGTCGCCGCCTCCTGCAGGGCCGCGGACAGCCTCCTGAGAGTCGGCTCGTACTCGCCGCTCCACGAGGTACGGAACCGGTCGGCGGCACCGCCGCGCCAGTACGTGCCGGCCAGTTCGTTGCTCAGCTCGCGCAGGAGGGTGTCCACGGTGCCCGCCTGCCGCTGGAAGCTGCTGTTGAGCGCGTGGAGCTGGGGAATCTCGCCGCCGATGATGGTCATGACCTCTCCTCGGTTCGTGGGGGGTTATGAGCACCGAGGCTAGGAGCGCCGCCGTGGACGGCGGAATGGGAATGGGTCCCTATCGACGCAGCAGCAGGAGGTCGTCGCGGGTGATCAGGCGGCGGCTGATCGCGTACTCGGCCAGGTTGGCGAGCGCGTTGTGTCCCATCAGATTCGGTACGCCGGCTGACGTCAGCCGGGTTCGCAGGTACTCGATCCGCTTGACCAGGGTCGTACGCCGCCAGCCGAGCCGGGCGGCGGCCGAGGCGTAGTCCTTGGGATAGGGGTCGTACCGTGGCGGCTCCTCCAGATAGCCGCGGAACAGCGCCACCATCGCCAGCCTGTCCTGGTCGTTGACCATGACCTCGTCGCCGATCGCGGTCGGCAGGGTGTCGCTCGGCATGGGCAGGATCTCAAGAACTTCGACCGGCGCGGGAGGCGGGGTCAGCAGCAGGTCGTGTGCCCGCCTCGTCCCGTCGACCAGGATCTTCGTGGGCTCCTCGATCGCCCGCCGCCTTCCTGGCGCGAGGACGCTGCGCAGGCCCAGCTCGTCCGCGAGGGTCAGCTTGCACGCGCTCGATCGGTTGGTCAGCCACCAGGTGTCCTTCTCGCTGCCGACGCTTCCCGCGATCCGCGAGATGCCCAGGTCCTCAGGGTCGAGACAGATCGTGCATTCCCGGTCGCGGCCGAAAGTGAGCTGCTGGCCTTGGGCCACCTCCACGACCTGGCCACCACTCTCCACGCGCATCGGGGCCATACCGCTTCTCCTCATTGTGGTTCGGATTGGGGAGCCATCCCTATGCCGATTCCCCCCGGCAATGCGGCGAATAGCCCTATTCTCGGACCTCCCCCGGCTCCACCGCAGGAGGATGCTCATGTCCGGCTCCCCCAAGCCGTCCCCACTGGTCCGGCGCGTCTCAGCGGAGCGGCTCCGTCTGTTCTCCACCCGCACCACGCTCAACCGCGTCCTGCTCGGCGCCGTCGTCGTGGCGCTGATCGTGGGATTGGGCTTCGGCACCGGCTACACGACCTCCAAGGCCGCGTTCGGCGACGGCATCGCCTTCCTGGCCAAGGGCGACACCGCCGCGCGGATCAACGCCCTGAGCAACGAGGTCGACGCCCGCAGCGCCGAGAAGCTGGCGAAGGACGGTGAGAAGCTGGAGGTCGTCCAGGTACGGCCGGACTCGCTCTGGGTCGTCAACCACGACACCGGCACGGTGACGCCGCTGGCCACCGACACGCTGAAGGCCGGCGACCCGATCGAGAAGGGCGCCTCCTCGAAGGACCGGCTCAAGCTCGTCACCGGCGGCGGGCAGACGTACCTGCTGGACTCTGGCACCGGCAGGCTGGAGAAACTGGACGGGTCACGGGGCAAGCCGGCTCCCGTAGAGGTGCCGCCGGTGACGGACGCGGTGGCCGACTCCGACGGCAAGGTCTGGGCGTACACCGCGAAGACGGACGAGCTGCTGGAGATCGTCGACGGCGCGTTGAAGGACCGTCAGCTGGTGGGCGGCTCCGGCGCGGCCGTCACCCTCACCATGGCGTCCAACCTGCCGGTCCTCTACTCCAGCGACACCGGCAAGGCCTCCATGTACGACACGGACGGCCTGCGCCGGGTTCTGGAGCTGGGCGCGAGCCACGGCTTGGTCTCCCAGCCGAGCACGACCTCCAGTGTGGTCGCCGTCGTGATGCCGGAGAGCGGGACGCTCGTCACGGGCGACTTCCAGAGCCGGCGGGTCGACAGCGTGACCCTGAACGGGCGCGCCCGCGCCGAGTTCGACCGGCCCGTCGTCCACCAGGGCAAGGTGTACGTCCCGGACCACTCCGAGCGCCAGGTGGTGATCGTTGAGGTGTCCGGTGGCAAGGTCAAGGTGGAGCCTGTGCCGAAGGGGCCCGGCAGATTCCAGATCACCGCTCGTGACGACCGGGTGTGGGTCAACGACCAGAGAAGTCCCATCACGCTGTCGTTCGACGTGAACGGCAAGCGTTCCGAGATCGACGCCGGCGACGCCGACGGAGCCGAGGACAAGCCGCTGCCGACCCCGAAGCCGACCCCAAGCTCACCTCCGACGCGGGCCGTGCTACCCCCCGTGACCACGGAGACCGGCCAGCCGCGCAAGCCGCAGTCGAAGGTCGTCGTGCCGTCACAGACCCCGAAACCCAGCATGGTCACCGTGCCTGTTCTGACCGACATGCAGTACGAGAAGGCGTGTGAGCTGATCGAACCGGAGCTGCGCTGCGTCAAGCTGCCGAGGGCGGAGAGCAAGGCGGAAACGGGCGTCGTCCTGGACAGCTCGCCGCAGGCAGGTGCACGGGTTCCGCAGGGCAGCGCGGTCAAGGTCTACTATCGCGGGCCGCTCACCGTGCCCGACGTCACGGGCGTCCCTGCCGACAAGGCGTGCGAGTCCCTCGTGGAGACCGGGCTGCGGTGTGGCAGGAAGCCCGCGACGGAACCGGCGGCGGCGAAAGACCAGGTAAACGTGGTGCAGAGCCAGAGCCCCGCCGCGGGGTCACCTGTCAGCACCGGCGCCGAGGTCACCGTCGTGTTCCCCGACAAGGTGAAGGTCGGTACATACACCGGCCTGCCGGTCGCACAGGCCTGTGCCGCCCTGGAGCAAGCCGGCCTGGTGTGCAAGCGGCAGGAGACTGGTCCCGGCGTCCCCACCGAGGAGGTCATGTCGCAGACCCCCGCACCGGGGACCGGCCTGGCGCCGGGCTCCGAGGTGACCCTTGCCTACCTGGGCCCGCCCGTCGTGCCGGACGTGATGAACAAGACGCCCGAGGAGGCGTGCGCCGCGATCCGGGCCGCCCATCTGGAGTGCGCCCCGAACCCCGGAGCGCCAACCCTCGAGGTGAACAAGGTCTTGCGACAAGACCCCGCCGCCGGCGCCCGCCACCGCGCAGGCACCGCCGTGAGCATCCTGTACGGCGGCACCGCACCGGTACCACTGAACCGCTTCAAGGCCCCCAGCCCCAAGCGCGGCAACGATCTGTCGCCCGGTGGCGGCGGACCGGCCGGGTGGAGCCCGCAGTCCACGATAGGACGGGTCTATCTGGCCGAGGCGGCAGGCAAGGTCGAAGGCCTGCACGTCATCAACCGATTCCGCTGCGCGAACGCCTGCGGCGAAGAGGGCCACTACTACTTCACGGCCAACTCCTCGGGACCGTCCGGATATACCGCGGAGGGCCCGGCGTTCGCGTGCTTCGCCAGCCCCGTGCCCGGTACTGTGCCGCTGCGGGCGCTGTTCCACACGAAGGTCGTCACGTGGGCGTGGGCCCCTGAGGGCAGCGCCGAGTTCAGCGCGTTCACGCAGGGCGGGTTCGGATCCCCTCACGACTTCCCGGTCTGTCATGTGTGGCCTCGGCCTTAGATTTCCTGCCGCGCTGAGAGGCGGGCGGGCGACGGCATATCCGGCGAAGGCCACGAACAGTCCGCCGGTGCGGTCGCCCGGCGGCGCCGTCACCTCCTGGATCAGGGAGAACACGCTCACCATGGGTGGGTGCGTCAGGCCAGCGGCGCCACCTGAGCCACGATCAGCGCGGGCCGGAGGAGACCGTCGTCTGTGCTGTAGTCGGCCCAGACCAGCACGTCGAAGACGATCAACGTGCACACGAGCAGCAGGTCGGCCGCGCGCGGATGCCTGCCCAGCCACCGCCGGAACGTAGCGCTGGGTCCGTCATGGGAGGCACCAGCACCGACTTCGGTGGCGTATCCAAAGACACCCGGCCGTGTCATCTCCTCCTGCAGCCTGTCCCGAGGAACGCCCTCACGACTGAATTCCCACGTCAGATCCACTTCTAGGGTCGAACAGACGTGAGAAAGGGCCGATCCCATGAAAGAAAGACGTCGACCACGATCCTGGCCGCGGCGGCGACCGCAAGGCCGTCGTGCAGCGCCACCTGGACGAGCTGAACGTGGACGGCCCGCTCGGGTACCGCGGGTGTGGGGCAAGAAGGCGCCGATGCCGAGCACCTGCTGTCCAGCCTGTCCGCTAGCCTTCCGGCGCCCGCCCCGCCCTCAGCCCACCACGCCATCAAGGAACACCATGCTCATCCAAGCCGTCTCACTCACCCTCAGCCTCGCCCTGGCGCCGCCGCCCGCCGTCACCTCCGAGCGCGGGGCGCTGAGGCCGCTGGTGGAGCTGTCTCTGGAGAGGGTACGGCTGGCCGACAAGGTCGCCGCGGCCAAATGGGGCACCACCCAGCCGATCGACGACCCCGCCCGTGAAAGGCAGGTGCTCAGCGACGTCGCCGCCAGATCCACCACCCTCGGCCTCGACCCCGCCGTAACCACCCGGATCTTCCGCGACCAGATCGAGGCCAGCAAACTCGTCCAGCGCGCCCTGCACGCCCGCTGGCGGTCCCACCCCGGTGAACAACCCACCGACCGCCCCGACCTGGCCAAGGAGGTCCGCCCCCACCTCGACCGGATCACCGGCGAACTGCTGCTGGCCATCAAGGGCAGCGAACGCATCCGCGAGCGCCCTTCCTGCCGGCGCAAGCTGAACAGAACCACGACGAAGGTCATCGATGACCAGGACCCCGGCACGCTGCGCACCCGTGGCCTCACCCGCGCCCTGGCCACCTTCTGCGAACGCCGGCCGATAGGTCCAAACGTCCGGGTGGCACACGCATCGAACGGTCAGATCGCGGGAGGTGACACATCCGCTCACCCGGGCGCCGATCTGCGGCGGGCCCGGTCGAAGCATCCATCGTTCGGCTGATGGTGTGGCCGTCAGGTCGATGCCGCGGCTCAACCTATCGAGTGGCCGCCGGAGCGATCCGTACCGGCGCCTCCCCCGGCATTCTCGTCGTGTCCGGGAAGGAACGAGTGCGGAGGAGGCGGGCAGATGCCGGTCATCGAGGTAGGCAACCTGCACAAACGGTATCGGGGCAAGGTCGCGGTGGAGGACGTGTCGTTCGCTGTGGAGAAGGGTGAGATCTTCGGCATTCTCGGCCCCAACGGGGCGGGCAAGACCACCACCGTGGAATGCGTGGAGGGGTTGCGCAGGCCGGACGGCGGCACGGTCCGCGTGCTCGGGCTGGACCCGCAGCGTGACAACGACCGGCTGCGTAGCAGCGTGGGGGTGCAACTGCAGGAGAGCGAGTTGCCCGAGCGGCTGAAGGTCTGGGAGGCACTGGACCTGTACGCCTCCTTCTACCGCGACCCGGTGAAACCGGCGAAACTGCTCGGGGACTGGGGACTCACCGACAAGCGGAACACTCCGTTCGGGAAGCTGTCGGGCGGTCAGAAACAGCGGCTGTTCATCGCGCTGGCGCTGATCGGCAATCCGGAGATCGCGGTGCTCGACGAACTCACCACCGGGCTCGACCCGCAGGCGCGCCGGGGCGCGTGGGACCTGATCGAGGAGATCCGGGAGCGCGGGGTCACCGTCATCCTGGTCACCCATTTCATGGAGGAGGCCGAACGGCTCTGCGACCGGATCGCGGTGTTCTGCGACGGCAGGATCGCCGCGCTGGACAGCCCCGCCGGCCTGGTGGCGAAGGTGGAGGCTGAACAGCGCGTCCGGTTCCGCCCCTCGGTGGCGCTGCCGGACGGGCTGCTCAGCGATCTTCCCGAGGTGACCGACGTGCGTACGGCGGGCGATCAAGTAGTCGTGGCCGGCAACGGCCAGGTACTCCAGGCCGTCGTCTCCACGCTGGCCCGCCACCGGATCATGGCCGCTGACCTGCGTGTGGAGCAGGCCACCCTGGAAGACGCGTTCGTCACGCTGACCGGCCGCAGGTTCGAGGTCTGAGAGGTGGCACGGATGCGCGCGCTGCGGAAACTGACCGTCACCGAGTTCAAGCTTTTCGTCAGGGCACCGGAGTCGGTGTTCTTCGTGCCGGGCCTGCCGTTGTTGCTGGTGGTGGTGTTCGGCGTCATCCTGAACCCGGCCGGCACCCCGGAGGCGATGCGGAGCTCGTTGCTCAACTACTTCCCCGCCATGGTGCTGGTGCTGACCCTGGCCATCATGTCCATCCTGATCATGCCGTCCACCCTGGCCGGCTACCGGGAGAAGGGCATCCTGCGCCGGCTGGCCACCACACCGACGAAACCGGCGATGGTGCTGGTCGCCCAGCTGATCGTCAGCGGTGGCATGGCGCTTGCGACGCTGCTGCTGGTCACGCTGACAGGCAACCTGACGTTCGGCTGGACGATGCCGAAGAACGTCACGGGAGTCGTGGTGGCGTTCGTGCTCGGCGTGCTGGCGCTGCTGGCGCTCGGGCTGTTCGTGGCCTCGATCGCGCGAACCGGCAACGCGGCCACCGGCATCGGGCTGTTCGTCTTCTTCCCCAGCCTGTTTCTCAGCGGAGTTGCCATGCCGACCGAAGCCATGCCTCCCGGCATCGCCCGGATCAGCGAGTACACCCCGCTCGGAGCGACCATGCAGGGACTGCGGGACGCGTGGAGCGGAGACTTTCCCGCAGCGAGCCACTTGATCACCCTGGCCGTCCTCGCCGTGGCGTTCGGCATGATCGCAGTCAAGCTGTTCCGATGGGAGTAGACAGGGGAGCCCGATGAGACCAGACCGCTTCGTCCGGCTCGTCAGCCGGGGCACGGCCACCGACCTCCGGGATCGGTGGCTGTTCCCGGCGCTGGGCGCTGCCGGGCTGGTCGTGTCCGTGGTGTTCGACCTGCTCACCGCGCCGGTCGACGGCCGGCGTACGGCGGGCACGCTGGGCCTGGCCGCGCTGGCACTGGGCTGGCTCTCCCTTTCGGCGTGGCTGCTGCCCAACCGTGCCGCGCGCCCCCGGCTGGTACTGGTCTTCTACGCCGGGCTGCTGGCCATCAGCACGCTTCTGGTGATCAGGAGCCCGGCGTTCTTCGCGTTCTCCTGGATCGGTTACCCCTACGCGTTCGCGATGTTCTCCGCGCACGCGATCCTGATCGCGGTGACGGTGACGGCGATCGGCCAGTACGCCACCCTGCTCGCCGTCGGCGTACCGGATGACGTCCTGGTCTACATCCTGCCGATCGGGATCTTCGTACCGGTGGTGGTGGCAGGCTGGATCGCCACGGTCGAGGACAGCAGAAAACAGCAGGCCAACCGGCAGCTCGAATCCGCGCTCGCGGAGAACGCCGGTCTGCAGGACCTGCTGGTCGTACAAGCTCACGAGGCCGGCCAGATGGAGGAACGGCAGCGGCTGGCCGGCGAGATCCACGACACCCTCGCCCAAGGTCTGACCGGCATCGTCACCCACGTACGGGCGGCCCAGCAGTCCGCGGGAGAACCCGAGCGGTGGCGCTTCCACCTCGGCCGAGTCGAGTCACTGGCCGCCGACAGCCTCACCGAAGCCCGCCGCTCGGTGCAGGCGCTGCGTCCCGGCCAACTGGAGAACTCCCACCTGCCCGAGGCGGTGTCCGGCATGGCCCGGCGCTGGTCGGAGTCTCATGAGGTGCCGATCACGGTGGAGGTCACCGGAGACCCCATGCCGCTGCCGACCGCCATCGAGATCACCCTGTTCCGGGCCGCGCAGGAGGCGCTCACCAACGTGGCCAAGCACGCGCGGGCGACCCGGGTAGGGCTCACCCTGTCCTACCTGGGTGAGGTGGTGCTGCTCGACGTGCGCGACGACGGCGTCGGCTTCGATCCCGCCGCGGTACGGCAGGCGGGCTTCGGGTTGGAGGCCATGCGCCGGCGGCTGCATGCTGTGGGTGGCAGCCTGGAGGTGGAAAGCGTGACCGGAGACGGCACCGCGATCAGCGCGAGCGTCCCGCAAGCAGCCGCGGAGGACCGGCCATGACCGCCGGCCGCCCGATCCGGCTGCTGATCGTGGACGACCATCCCATCGTACGGGAGGGCCTGCACGCGGCGTTCAGCAAGCAGCCGGACTTCACCGTGGTCGGCGAAGCAGGCGACGGTGAAGAGGCCATCGAGCGGATCGCCACGTTGCGGCCGGACGTCGTGCTGATGGACCTGCGCATGCCGAAAATGGACGGCGTAACCGCCATCCGGCACCTGCTCAAGGGCGACCGCCGGTTGCCGATCCTGGTGCTCACCACGTTCGACTCCGACGCCGACGTACTGCCGGCCGTGGAGGCGGGCGCGGTCGGCTACCTGCTGAAGGACGCGCCGACCGCGGAGTTGCTCGACGCGGTACGCGCCGCGGCCGAAGGCAAGTCGGTACTGTCGCCGTCCATGGTCAGCAGGCTGATGAAGCAGATCCGCAGACCGGTGCCAGGTCCGCTGAGCAGGCGCGAACTGGAGGTGCTCAAACTGGTCGCGGACGGCGCGTCCAACCGGGAGGCGGCGAGCAGGCTGTTCATCAGCGAGGCCAGCATCAAGACCCATCTGGTGCACATCTTCAACAAGCTCGGCGTACGCGACCGAGCCGGCGCGGTCGGCGAGGCCTACCGCCGCGACCTATTCGACTAACCACCACCAGCCTACTCAGCGACGTACCCATGGCGCGTACGGAGACCGACGAGCGACGTGAACGTGCGACGGTCATCACAGAAAGCCCGACGTAGTGCTGCCCGATCCGCGCCCGCCCGGTCTCAGCGGCGCGCGGGTTCCTCCGGCTGCCGGCCGAGCGGATACCGTCGATGCGCGTGCCGACCGGACCGGTGCACTGCTTGGTGACCGCCGTTTCCCCACTCGGAGACGGCCTGTAGAACCTGGGCGCGCTCGGTAGGCGCCAATCCATACCGCGCCGTGGCCGTCCAGACGAGCGAGGAGCGCCTTGGGGCCTGCCGCCATCGGCTACAGCACCAGCGAGCATGAGCCGATAGCGAGGCGGTCCGGTTCGGCATCAGGAAAGCTGAGGGTCTGCTCCTGGGACCTACAACCAGCACCACACGGACGAGGGGAGAACGTCCATGAAGCAGTATCTCGTCCCGGTCCTGACCCTTGCCGCAGCCCTGTCTCTGACCGCCTGCAGTGCCGCGCCGACACGGGCCACGGAATCAGGACCTCCAGCCGCGGAGCGCATCGGAACTCTCAACGTCTCGCTACTGCGGGTGTCAGACTCCGACTTTCCCGTATACGACACCCCCGAAGCACTCGCGGCAGACAGACCGATCGTCCTCGCCGGCGTGATCGACGGATGGCAACAGGGGCCCGCCACAGAAACCTATCCAGGCGGCCCACTCGACCACCGAGTCATCGTCCGTATTCAGATCACGCAACCACTCAAAGGCGTCAAGAGCACCAGCTCCCTTACGTCTGGCATCGCCTACATCGCGCTGGACCAGGGCGCCGTCATTCGGGATGATTCCCTGCCCGTCGGCCAATGGAAGCCGGACAAGAGCATCGCCGACTTCGAGAAGGCCATGCCCTCCGGCACCAAAATCCTCGCCTACCCCCGGGAGATGCCCAACGAGGCACTGAGCGGCCCCGTCAAACTACCCGGCGACAAGCTTCCCCGAGGCGCCCGCCTGATGACGGTCCCGCCACAAGGACTTGTTCTCGAAGACCCGGGTCTGGCGACACAACGAGCCAGCGGTCAAACGTCACTCGTCGGAGGACGCGAACCCCTCGGAGCCGGAGGCGGCGGTTGGCTGGAGCCGAAGACCATGAATGAGTTGATCACCCGTCTACGCCAACACGGCATCACCGAGTAGCGACACAGCCAGTCAGCTCCGGGGCTTGCTCCAAACACGCGCGAAACCCCAGACGCATCCCAGCAGTTCCGCACGCTCACGTGAGAACAGATCGTTCAGGGAACAGGTGCCCGCCACCTCTTCCGCCCGCATGCCGGGTGCGTGCCGAAGAGCACTACGCGAGCACCGACTCGGCAATTTGTCTCTCAGAAGAAGGTCGAAAATCGTGCGGGAGGCGATCCCGCTCGGCGTCTGAACGCACCCGGCCGCGACCTACTACGGCACGTTCTGCCGGCGTTCGTCGCGGGCCGTCGGATCTGCTGATCAGCGGTCAGGTGCGGACCTACGAAGCGGCGCTCACACCGCAGCCGGTCAAGGAGGTTACGAACCCTCGAACGTGACGACGACCTTGCCTGCTGAGCGGCCCTGTTCCTGGTATCGGATCGCGTCCGGGATCTGCTCGAACGGGTAGCCGCGATCGATCACCGGAGTGATCTGGCCGGATTCGAGCAGGGTGGTCAGCGTGGTCAGGTTGCGGTGGTTGTCGGTGCAGCGGACCACGTCGGCCACCGCGACCCGCTGGGAGACGAACGGCCCGGCGAGCATCGTGGTGAGCATCCGGCCGGCAGGGCTGAGCCAGCGGCCGCCCGGGCCCCCGACCAGCACGTGCGCGCCCTTGGGGGTCAGGGCGCGGCGGCAGGCGGCGGTGGAGGGACCGCCGGCGATGTCCAGCAGGAGGTCGTAGCGCTGGCGGCGCTGGGTGAAGTCCTCACGGGTACGGTCGATGACCTCCTCGGCGCCGAGTGCGGCGACCATGGCGAGGTTGCGGGGACCGCAGACGGCCGTGACGTTCGCGCCGAGCGCCCTGGCGATCTGGACGGCGAAGGTTCCGACGCCGCCGGAGGCTCCGTTGACGAGGACGTTCTGGCCGGGGTAGCAGTCGCGCAGGGCGATCAGGGCGGTGTTGGCCGCCATGGGGACCGCGGCGGCCTGGGAGAAGGAGAGGTTGCGGGGTTTGGGGACCAGTTCGCCGGCGGGCACGCAGGTGTACTCGCCGAAGCCGCCCTGCTTGGGCATGGCGTAGACCTCGTCGCCCGGCTGGAAGGCGGTGACGCCCTCGCCGACCGACTCGACCGTGCCGGCGACGTCGGCGCCGAGGATGGAGATCTTCGGGCGGCGCAGGCCGGGGCCGCCGCCCATCAGTCGGGCGATGTACGGCTGGCCGCGCATCAGGTGCCAGTCGTAGGGCTGGACCGAGGTGGCGTGCACCTTGACCAGGACTTCGCCGGCAGCGGGTTCGGGCTTCTGGATCCGGGTGAGACGCAACTCGTCGGCTGAGCCGTACGAGCGCAGGAGGAATGCTCTCATCACACTCGTCAGCGTAAGAACGGCGCCCGCGCCGCTCATCAGCCGAAAGTACGCCTGATTGGCGGCCGATGGGACGTCTCCAAGGGAGCCTCAGGCGCGATGTCCGGCGCGGCTCGGCTCGCCACGATCGATGGCATGAGGAGTCGTACCATCCCGGCCGCGCTGCTGGCGCTCAGTGCCGTTCCGATCGTCGCGGGCGCGATCCGCATGACCGAGCTGTCCGTGGGAGCGGCGATCACGCCGGACAACGCGCGCTTCTTCGCCGCACCGCTTCCGGTGAGCCTGCACATAGCGGGCGCGACCGTCTATACCGTCGTCGGCGCCTTCCAGTTCGCGCCCGCTCTGCGGCGCAGCCGTCCCGGCTGGCATCGCGCCGCTGGGCGGGTGCTGGTGCCCGCGGGGCTGGTCGCGGCGCTCGCCGGGGTGTGGATGACGCTGTTCAGCCCGCTGCCCGAGACCGACGGCACGCTACTGGGCGTCTTTCGCGTGATCTTCGGTACGGCCATGGCCGCCTCGCTGGCCCTCGGCCTGCTCGCGATCCGGCGCCGTGACATCGCCGCCCACCGGGCCTGGATGATGCGCGCCTACGCGATCGCCCTGGGCGCGGGCACGCAGGCGTTCACGCTGCTGCCGTGGTTTCTGATCGCCGGCACGCCTGGACAACTTCCCAAGGCGTTGCTGATGGCCACGGGCTGGCTGATCAATCTGGCGGTCGCCGAGTGGATCATCCACAGGTCCTAGACGCGGTTCGTCTCGTAGGCCCACATGGCGATCTCGACGCGGTTGCGGGCGCCGAGCTTGGCCATGAGGCTGGCGATGTGCGACTTGACCGTGCTGAGCGAAATGTGCAGCTCGTCGGCGATCTCGCCGTTGGTACGTCCGCGCGCCACGGTCAGCAAGATCTGCTCCTCCCGCTCGGTCAGCGTCTCGATCGGCCGTACGGGAGGAGAGGCGGGCCCGGTGCGGGAGAAGACGCCGAGCAGCCGCGCGGTGACGCTGGGCGCGATGAGCGCGTCGCCGCTGGCGGCGGCGTGGACGGCCTGCGAGAGCAGGGCCGCGCCCGCGTTCTTGAGCAGGAAGCCCTTGGCCCCGGCGCGCAGCGCGGCGTAGACGTACTCGTCGAGGTCGAAGGTGGTGATGACGACCACGGCCAGCGGGTCGGCGACGTCGGGCCCGGCCAGGGAGCGGGTGGCCTGGATGCCGTCCAGGCCGGGCATGCGGATGTCGAACAGGCAGACGTCGGGACGCAGCCGGCGGGCCAGCTCGACCGCCCGCCTGCCGTCGCCCGCCTGGCCGATGACCTCGATGCCGGGCTGGGCGTCGAGGATCATGGTGAGGCCGGTGAGGACGATCTCCTGGTCGTCGGCGACGAGCACCCGCACGCTCACGACCGCCTCCCCGCCCGGGGCAGGACGGCGGTGACCGTCCACCCGTGCTCGGGTCCGGGGCCGGCCTGGCAGGTGCCGCCGAGCAGCTCGGCACGTTCGATCATGCCGATGATGCCGTAGCCGGAGCCGGGCCTGGGGGCGGCCGGGGGTGTGCCGTCGTCGGTCACGCTCAGCCGTACACACTCCTCCTCCGCGCTGACGCTCACCTCGATCAGGCCGACGTGGCGCGCGTGCCGCCTGGCGTTGGTGACCGCCTCCTGCGCCAGCCGGTAGAGCGCCGCCCCGACCGGCGTCGGCAGTTCGCCGAGGTCGCCGGGAAGATTCACCTTCACAGCCGGTACGGCGGAGCCCCGCGTGGCCAGCTCCGCGAGATCGGCGACCCCGCGTCCGGGCGCCAGTTCGGGCGGCTGGTTCTGGCGCAGCACGCGAACCATGCTGTTCATCTCGGCCAGCGCCCGAGCCGCCTCCTCCTCGATCACCTTCAGCGCGTCGGTCGCCGCGTCGGGCCGCGACGCGGAGGTGGCCAGCCCGGCCTGCGCGCGGATCGCCATGGCCGAGACGTGATGGGCCACGGTGTCGTGCAGGTCGCGGGCGAGCTGGGCGCGTTCGAGCAGCTTGACCTGGTCCAGCTCACGCGAGCGGGCTCTGGCCCGGTAGCGCAGGGCGATGCCGAGCGTGGTGGCCGCCGACATCACGGCGAACGAGCCGACCACATCGGAAGGCTCCATGCGGCCGAAGGCAGTCGAAAGCCCGATCGCCGTGATCATGGCGGCCAGTCCGATCGCGATCTCGCGCCCCGATCCCCAGCGGGCCAGCGCGTACACGAGGATCAGCAGGTAGGCCAGGGAGTAGGCCTCCGAGGGAACGCCACCGGTCAGCAGCGGCGCGAGTGCGGTGGCGGCGAAGACGATCAGGAGCATGCGCAGCGGATGCGTCCGTCGCCACAGCAGCGTGGGCAGCAGGACGAGGGTGAGCGCCACGGCGACGACCCGGTGGGGCAGGTCGGGGCGGAGGAAGCCTTCGAGCAGCGCGACCGGCACGAGCACGCCCACGAGCACCCAGTCACGCGGCACTCGCGCGGGCGGATCGGGGGGACGCGGTTCATTCCACAGGGAACGAATAACGGCGTGCACGGCCTTATGGTACGACTTGCCCGCTCAGCCGAGATCCCCGTACCTCTCATGACTCGTCGCGTGGTGCTTGATCTGCTTGTGCCGGCTCGTCTGCCGCATCTGACCTTGACCCGGGTGCCTGCCAAGGTAATGGTCTTGTGGCGCTCCGACCGACAGGGGAGGGAATCCGCGTGCCGCATGATGATCGGCCGCGTCCCTTCGTTCGGCGTACCTGATCGTCACGAACACAGGCGGCCGGGCGACGACGAGGCGCGTGTTGTGAGGTGGACCAGGCGTTGATTGCCGCCCCGGTACGTGTGAGGGTGGTCAGCGACGGAGGGGGTCGAGCGATGAGATCGTTCACGGGCAAGATGGCCGTCGTCACCGGAGGCGGCGCCGGGATGGGACGCGAACTGGTCGTTCAGCTGGCCGCCGAAGGCTGTTCGGTCGCCGCGTGCGACGTGGACGAGGCCGGGCTGGCCGTCACCGCCGAGCGAGCCGCCAAGGCCGCACCCGGCGGCGTCGATGTGCGGGTCACCACCCACCACTGCGACGTGTCGGACGAGGCTCAGGTGGCGAGGTTGCGCGACGAGGTGGTCGAGCGGCATCGGACCGGCCACATCAACCTGCTGTTCAACAACGCCGGCATCGGCGGCGGCAACAGCTTCGTCACCAGCCCGCGAGCCGAGTGGGAGCGTACGTTCGGCGTGTGCTGGGGCGGGGTGTACAACTGCACGCGTGCGTTCATGCCGCTCCTGATCGCCAGTGATGAGGGGTGCCTGGTCAACACCAGCAGCGTCAACGGGTTCTGGGCGGCCGGCCCCGGTCTGCCGATGAGCGCGTACAGTGCCGCCAAGTTCGCCGTGAAGGGCTTCTCCGAGGCGATGCTGACGGACCTGCGGATCAACGCGCCGCACGTGCGGGTCGCGCTGGTGATGCCGGGGCACGTCGGCACGGAGATCGTGATCAACTCCCGCCGGATCCACGGCCACTCCGAGCCTGACGACATGACCGCCGAGGAACTCGCGGACGCCCGCGTGCTCGCCGCCGCCGTCTCGGGCGTTCCCGCCGACCGGTTGAGTGCTGAGGAGGTTCGGGCTGCGGTCAAGAGCATGGGTGAGTGGTTTCGCGACACCGCGCCGCTGTCGGCCGCCGACGCCGCGACCGTCATCCTTGATGGCGTACGCGCCGGCACGTGGCGCATCCTGGTCGGAGACGACGCCCACGCGCTCGACGCGGCGATGCGTGCCGACCCGCTGGACCTGTACCGGCCCGACAGCCCGACCCTGACGGCCGCGTTCCCCGACATGTACCGTCACGAGGAGTGACTCGGATCCGGCACGCTGAGGGGCCCGATACCGACTGACGACCGGCTCGGCTCGGCATGCGGGTCAGCGAGGCGACCGAGAAATCTGTTCATGGACCTCAGCCACCGCGTCATGCCAGGCCCGCACATGGTTTGAGCTGGCGTTTCTTCGGGTTGGTCATACCTGACACTGAAGGCGTCACGACTATCGGCGAAGTAGCCACCGAGAGGATCCCCATGCCGTTCGTCCGGATCACGTTGAGTACGGACCGTCCTGAACCGATGCGCGCAGCCGTTGCCGAAGGCGTGCGCAGCGCGCTCGTCAGCGCCATCGGCGTTCCCCCGGACGATCGGTTCCAGATCGTCGACGCGCAACCGGCCACCGCCTTCCACGTAGACCGCCACTTCCTCGACGGTGATCGGCGCGATCCAGTGGTGGTGGAGATCACGCTCACCCGCGGGCGGACCCAGGACATGAAACTCGCGCTCTACCAGGCGATCGTGGCCAACCTGTCCGAAGTCGGCGTGCGACCGGACGATGTGCTGATCATGCTGCAGGAGTCCGGGCGGGAGGACTGGTCCTTGGGCGGCGGGAAGATGCAGCTGCTCGACGAGGACCTGATCCGCAAGTACGGCTGGTCACCACCGGAGGCGTGATCCCGACTTTGTGGGACGCGGAGTACAAGGCCAGCCCCCGCCGGCCGGGCGGCATGCGGAACGAGAGCTCGACCTGCCTGCCGTTCTGCCGGGCCCCGACCGGCTCGGCCTTGAGGTGATTCAGCCCCATCGCGTGCGTCAGTCTGCCTCCGCGCCGCCTGCCGTTCGGCACGAGACGCGCGATGGACCTGATGCGAGCGCCGACACTGACACCGCGGCCGTGCGCGTCCAGGCGCGCCAAGGTGTGCGGGGGGACGAACGAGCCGTCCTCGTCGCCGAGCTCCGTCGTGACGCGTACCGCCCGGCCGATCCAGTCCGCGGGCACGTCCTTGATGTCGTGAACCGGGTCTCCCGTCGTATAGGCGCTCGGCGAGTACGCGGGTATCTCGAGTAATTCGGGGCCCGTTTTGAGCAGATCTCCCCAGGCGACGCGCGGTAGATACAGGAACGCCTCGCTCGGGTCGTCGCTCGCCGGGCCGCTCTCGCCGGGCCGGATCGGCGGGCAGTCGTCGAGATCGTAGAGGTCTTCGTAGGCATAGCTTTCCCAGGTGTCGCCCACGCGCACATGCTCAAGCCACGCCGGGTGGCTGACCTCGATGTGCAGTATCGCGGTAGGGAATTCCCCCTCGGTCTCGTCGCTCACGCGGACCGAAGTGATGAAACCGCGGGCGAAGCGCCGCTGCCATTCCTCGTCCATGGTGTCCTCGAACGACACTTCCTGGGAGAAAGGACTTTCGCGCTCGGAAAAGCAACTGGCTGCCTCCTCAAGGAGCATGATCGCGAAGTTCTCGTACTCTATGGCCGCCGGCTGATCATCCACCGAGACGAGACGCAGCGAAACAGTGGTGCCTTGGCACGCCATCACCGTGACGTCGGAGACTTTGGAGCCCATGCCCGCTCATGCTAAATGGTCTGGGTGGCAGGGTTGGACAGGTGAGCAGGCGATGTCTCGCCTCCCGTTCTCAGACGAGTTTGCTCTTGTACACGATGCTGACCAGGCGTGCCCCTGGCCTGCCGGCGGCCAGGCCGTAGCACAAACGCGGTTGGCCGCCCGCGATCTGGATGGCCATGCCCTCGGGCTCGCGGTGGTCGAGAGACTTGGCCGCTGCGGTGAAACGCCGCTCGACCTTCTGGCCGGTGAGCAGGCTCACGCTGGTGAGGTGCGTGTTGCCGGGTGCCGGGTTGGCGGGACCGTAGGCGTCACCGTCCAGGAGGTAGATGTGGTCCTGGAACAGGGTGTAACCCTGGAAGGTGCCCAGTCCCGGCGGCTGCTCGGCCTGACTCAGTGCGACAGGGCGGCCGGCTTTGAGCGTGTCCAGGTTGTAGACGGTGAAGCGGACGGCGCCGCTGAGTCGGTAGCGCATGACCAGCCGGTTGGTGGACGGGTCGATGGCGCAGGTGGTGCTGGTCGCCCCGGGGACGGGCGCGTACTTCGTGACGTTCGGTGATCTCGTGGTCAGGGTTCGTCCGCTGACGAACGGGAACCGGGCGATCTTGCGGCCCCAGGCGTTCTGGCCGTCGCTGGCGCCGTCGGTCTCGGTCCACAGGTAGGCCGCCGAACCGACCGGCTCGACGGCGATCTGCACGCCGTGTCCGAAGCCCATCAGGTACATGTGGCCGAGGAGCGCGCCGTTCAGGCTGAGCTTGCTGATGCACAGGTCTCCAGCCCTGGCCGAACCCGTGCCATTCCTCACCTGGGCTGTGTAGATGTGGCCGTTGCGGTTGTCGAAGGCCAGCGACTGCAGGACCGTCTGGTCTTTGAGCGGCTTGCGCCAGATGAGCCCCTCAGGCGGACCGGTCAGATCGAACCGTCGGCCGGCAGCCTGCGCCTGTGATGTGCCGGTTAACCCGGCCAGGGCACTCGCACCGGCCGCCAGCAGAACTCGCCGACTCATCGACGGTTTTCCTGCGAAGGGGAGGACCACTTCATTGCCTCGCTGATCTAGATAGGCGACATCGCAGCGAAGCTAGGGCGCACCTCACCGCAAGGCCAGGCGAAATGCCCGATCTGGCAATTAGTTGCCCTTTTCACGCAGAAGGTGGACCGAGCTGTATTGTCGTGGCGGCAGGGCCGTGTGGCCTCGTCGCCGTTGCCCTCAAAGAAATGCACCGCCGCGAGGTGGCGGCGAGAAAAGTCCGGGGTTCGCCGACGCGTCGGGTCATGATTTCGTTGCTCTCCGCGGAGAGCGCGTCCGCGCTGACGGCTTTCGACGCAGCAATGGGGTACGGCGGGCCGGATGTGTCAACTGACCGGCGAGCGGGGCAGCGAGGCATTTCGCCGGCCATATTGCCGTCGACGAGACCCATTCTCAACCGACAGAAGGCACTTCAAATTGAATGTCCAGTATGGCATCAACATGCCATCCTTCCAACCAAGCACGGTCTCGCCTTGACCAAAAGTAAAAACACAATATAGCTTCATGAATGCCTCTCCAGGGTCGTCCGATATTCCAATGAACTCTAGTGCGATCTATTCATGCAGAAACTCGAATAGCCCACACCGTAAATCGGCGACCCGATGACCTCTTCCGTGCAATGAAGGGAATTTGTGCACATGAAAAGCAAGCTCACTCTCATCGTTGGTACTCTGTCGCTCAGCGTCGTCGGCTTCGCCGGGTTCGGCTCTCCGGCTCAAGCGGCCGGCGGCTTCGCCGATCGACCTGCTGGCGATATCGCCATCGAAGTCGTCGACAGCACGTCCGCCGCGGTTGACAGAGCCACGTGCACAGATCGTTTCTGTCTGTTCGAGCACGACGACTTCACCGGAAGTCCGTACATCAAGATTTCGCTGCCCGCACCCGGCAGGTGCGCTGGGAACCTCCCGAGCGCCTACAACAACTGGGCGAGCTCCATGAAGAATGAGTACGACCGGAGCGTGTGGCTCTACGACCGCGCGAACTGTGCCGGGACGCCCGGCTACACCGCACGAGCCAACAGCCAGGACAAGGACCTGAGCAACAACGGCTTCGACAACAAGGCAACCTCGCTGGCCAGCTGAGTCTGGGTTCGGTCGCAGACGACCACGCTCACACACGCGAAGGCAGGAGATGAAGACACCGGCCCGGCGATGGAGCACGACCCTGGCGCTCATCGCCGGAGCGGTCTGCGCGTGCTCGACGGCACCAGCGAGCACGCAGGCGCGACATCCGCGGGAGGTTGTCGCTCCCGAAGCCGGCGCGCAGGCGCAGCGGCTCAGGCTTCCCTTCGATGCCTACAACTTCAGCCCGGCCGAGGTCATGACCCTGGACGTCGCTGAGGATCTCCTCGTCCGCGACTGTATGCACGCTCTCGGCCGGTCCTGGCAGGCTTTGCCGGGACCGGCCGAGAAGGAGAGCGCCCCACCGCACCGACGTCGCTACGGTGTCATCGAGCCACGGATAGCGGACGTCTTCGGCTACCACGCGCCCCCCGACCGGCCTGCCGTGATCGCACGTAAGACAAACGACCTGGCACGGACCACGGAGAGTCCCCCGAACGTGCGCGAGGCCGCCAAACGATGCCTTGGCCAAGCACGCACCCGGATGAGCGCCGGAGCGCCCCAAGCCGACGCCGCCTTTTTCAACAGGACTATTTTCGCGACCTTCGACGCCTCCCAGCGCGACGTGAAGGTGACCCAGGCGTTCCGGACCTGGAGCACGTGCATGGCAGGCGAGGGCTTCCACTACCCGGACCCTCTCGCGGCGGTCACCGACAAGCGCTGGTCAACGGCAAACCCCTCCGCGCGGGAGATCCGGGCAGCTCAGACAGATGTGAGGTGCAAGGAGAGAACCGGTCTCGTGTCCATCTGGGCAGAAGCCGAAACCCGCATCCAGAACGCCGCCATACGCGCCCACCCGAAGGAGTTCCAGGCGTTGAGGGCTGTCAAGATGCGGCAGTTGGAGACCGCTCGCCAGATCATCGCTCGTACCTGAGCGCAACGGTCCGGGTAGAAGGAGCTCGCTCGCGGGTGGGCGGCAACATCCACCTGATGGGTCAGACCCAGCCGTGCTGTTTGGCGATCACGGCGGCCTGCACACGGTTGGCCGCTTGGAGCTTGGTGAGCAAGGCCGCTACGTGCCGACGGTAGGTACGCACGCCGATCCCCAGCTCGCGGGCGGCGACTTCGTCCTTGACCATGGTCGTCATCAGGCGCAGGATCTGCAGCTGCTGCGGAGAAAGGACAGGCGGGCCCGCCGTGTTGAGATCGCCGGCTTGCCCCCAGGCCCACTCGAAGAGGTCTACCAGCGTGGCCACCACCCCCGCCTGGCGGATGATGAGCGCTCCGACCCCGTCGGTGTTCGGCACCGTCGGTACGAACGCCACCGAGCGATCCAAGATGACCATCTGCTGGATCGTCTCGTCGGTCACACGGTGCCGGTCCCCAGCCTCATGCAGTCGCCGGCAGTAGTCGGCCGCCGCAGGATTGTCGAGAACTCTTCGCGGCACGATGGTCCGCCAGCTCACCCCCGTCCTCAATCGGTCGAGTAGGTATGGGAGTCGTTCGCGCGGGACATTCCGCCGTCCGGGATGAACGGCCAGCACCTCATGCGCATCGCGCGAAAAGGTCCAGAGCAGTTCGTTGACCCGGCCTACATCGTCAATTCGTTCGAAGGGGCGTGCGGAATCTATCTGTCTGCGCTGGATCTCGTTGTCCTTTCTCTCTGGGGCATGGCCACGGCGCCTCTTGACATTCAACAAGCCACGGCAGTTTCGAGCGTGGCCACGCGCAGGGAAATGCACCCCTTAACAGGATTGGACGACGATGCCGCCAAAGTGACCCTCGCACGCCCAGTAGCGCACACCGTCGATCAGAACAAGACCGTCGGCCATGACCTGTTCACATTCAGTCTCGTCATCGGCGTGGATCGCCCGGAAGCCGAGGCTAAGAAGACCGCGACTAAAATCCGCATCGCCCATGCTGATCGGGCGTCCAGCCAGGTCAGTCGCCCGGCTGATACAGGCTTCACACAACGCCCTCGGGTAACGAGGCGACTGCTGCACAGGGTTGCCATCATGAGGGCACTTGTTCCTTGACTTCCGGTGTGCTCGTTGGCGGCCCACCGCGACTCCAATCCGGAGGCTCGCAGAAAATATGATCAAGGATCTACAGGACCGCTGGCCCAGGGTTCAGGAAACACGCCCCGTACCTCAGTACCCGCGCCACTGGAATCGGCCGTTCTCGCCTACTTCGGCGACCGTGATGCCGGGCCGGCCGACGCCGCCATTGTCATTTCCGCCCCCTTCCGGCAGGGCGGGCCGGTTACTGGCTCAGGCCGAGTTCGGAAAGTCGGATGCCGGTGTTTTCGCCGTTCCTGTTTACCCAGTACGTCATCTGCGGGACCTCCGCACCCAGTGCCCGCATGGCTCCGGCCACGAGGCGGGCGGCTTCGTCGAAGTCCGGGGAGGAGATCGGGAAGTCGCGGTGGTAGTTGGAGCGTTCGGGTGCCGTGTTCGCCGGGCTCGGCGGTGTCCAGCCCAGCTCGGTCATCGCTTGCATCACGTCCGGTTGGTGCCCGGCTGGGCATTCGAGGCTGAGCACGAGGGCGGACAGTTTGATGAAGCAGGTGGGTATTTCCGTGGGCTCCCGTTCCCCGTTCGTCTCCTCGATGAGCAGGGTCAGTGGATAGTGGTCTCCGAGAAGCCGGGTGTCGTGGACGAGGGTGGCGAGGGTCTCGGCAAGGCGTTCGCTCAGGTTCTTCCAGGTGGCGCGTGCCTGCCGGCTTCGGCGGAGTAGGCCGTCGATCGCGTCGGTGTTGACGAGCCGGTACCAGGAGGGGGAGGGCGTGACGAGACCACGGTATTCGCCGTGTTCATACTCTTCCGTCACCAGAAGCTGGAAGTAGACCCAGCCGGTGCCGTCTGCCGGGTATGAGGCGAACGAGAGCATCGGTGTCGTGTCCGGGCGGCGCCAGCGCAGCCAAGGGCCGGGCCCTCCTAGCCAGGGTGCCGGCCCGAGGATCTCCTCGGCGATGTGTCGTGCCTGGCGAAACACCTCTGTGGCCTCGGCGTGGCTCAGGTCGACGGCCAGCGGGATGCTGAGCGCACAGTCGAGCCCCGCGTCAGGGTAGGCGGAGCCTTGGCCTGTCGGTAGCCCTGTCGAGAACAGGATTCGTGATCCTGCGCCTTCGGCACGCCGCTGCCACCCTTGTTCGGTGAGCACGCGATCGATGTCGGCAGGTTGCCATTCCCCCACGTCGATCGCTGACATCTGGTGAATCACGTGATGTAACTGGTCATCGGTCAGCCGAGAGGTGGTGAACATCGTGCGTGTTGTTTCCTTTCTTCCAGAAACCGGCTTCGGCCTCGACACCTCAGACGAGTGATCGAACCCGATTTCGTGGTGCATGCGGATCGGACCTGCGTTCACCATGCCCGAGGTCAGTCGCTCGGTTGGTCGGCGGGCTGGCGGGTGTCGCGTCTGGACTTGAGCAGGCTGGCCACCGTGGTGACGGCGAGGACGGTGACGATGACGGCCGGCGATATCCAGTCGTTGACCTTCAGGAACCCAGGTGACGTGTTCGCCGCCGTTGATGAACGGCAGCTCGTTCTCGTGCAACGCGTGCAGCACGAGTTGCACGCCGATGACGGCCAGGCCGTAGGTGATTCTCCACGAGGCCGCCGAGGAGGAAGTACAGCTGTCTGAGGCCCATCAGGGCGAACGCGTTGGGGCCGTCGCGCTTGACAGTGGCGAGCACGCCGAACTGCTGCTCCCCCAGGAGTTGTTCCAGTTCCCACGTGGTCAGGATGCGCGGGGCCGGACCCGATTGCTCACTCATGTGTTCCTTTTCGATCCAACTGTGGCCCGCATGCGGATCATCTCCAGGGCACTAGACTTACTGCTGGTTAGCAATATAGCGAACAAACTGACCGAGGGTAGGTGAGGTTCATGACATCTCAGCGGATCCTGGACGCCGCCAGCGATCTGTTCGCCGCCCGCGGCTACCGCGCCACCTCCATGCAGGCCATCGCCGACCGGGTCGGCATCACCAAGGCCGCCCTCTACTACCACTTCGACTCCAAGGACGAGATCCTTCGCCACGTCACGCTGCCGCTGCTGGACGAGCTGGAGCAGGTGCTGGCCGAGGCCGAGTCGGGGGGCGGCGGCACGGACGAGGTGCGGTGGCGGGCGATCGAGGGCTACGTCGACGTCCACCTGCGGCACCGCAGCACGCTCACCATGCTGGTCAAGGACATGACACTGCTGGTGCAGGCTCCGGTGGCCGAGCGCTTTCGCGCCGCGATCGCCCTGGCCAACGAGCTGGTGGCCGGTCCCGGGAGCGACCTGGCACAGCGGGTGCGCGCCTCCCAGGTGGTCGCCGGGCTGGCCGACCCCGTGGTGCTCTTCCGCGACGAACCCGCCGAGCGGCTGCGCGGCCTCATCCTCGACGGAGCTCGGGCACTCCTCGCCGAACCGGGCCCGCCCAGGCGGCGCGGCCGCGCCCGGGGACGGAACGGCGGGCGCCCCGCCGCGCTGACCCAGGAGCAGCTGGAGCAGGCGCGTTCCCTGTACGCCGACGGTCGCGCCGTCGAGGAGATAGCGGCCCGCTTCGGCGTCTCCCGCGCCACCGTCTATCGCCGTCTCGAAATCTAACTATTTTGAGAATTAGTTTTTGAGAAGAGTCCCGCGCAGGCGGACTTCACAGGGCGACACGGGCCGCGTGGCGCAGAATCCTGCAATTGCACAGCTCCGGCACGTCCACCGCGACCGAGTGTGCGCCTGCCGAAAATCCCGTCCGGCCAGGTCATGGCCTTGCGAAGCCCCGGGGTGTGTAGGCGCTCCTCACTCGTCTGTGGAGGAGCACCGGTGCGGCATGATGATCGTTCGTGCTCTTCGTCTGCCCTATCTGACCGTCACGAACGCCTTCGCAACGCTACGGCTATTGCCAATGAGTGATCGTGACAAGGACGTCGAGATTCTTGCGCTGCGTCATCAGGTCACGGTCTTGGAACGGCAGCTCAACGCGGATGGGCGGAGCCAGGTTCACCCCCCACCTACGGCCCTCAGGCAGCTCACCGCGATCATCCTGAAGCCTGAGGCCCCCGCCTGAGGCATCTTCTTGTGGACGGTACCGGCTGAGACGCGAGCGTGTGGGGTGGGGGCGCCAATGCGAAGCACCCGAAGGGCCGCGAAGCGCTCGGCGCTGCGGTCCGGTTCCTACTATCCGGACTGGCTGCTGGAGCGCCGGCGGCGGGCCGAGCAGGCGCTGGTCAGTGTGGTGGCCACCTCGTATCTGCTGGGGGTCTCGACGCGCCGGGTGGACAAGCTGGTCGAGCAGCTCGGCGTCAAGCACATCTCCAAGAGTCAGGTCTCTCAGATGGCCAAGACTTTGGATGAGCAGGTCGAAGCCTTCCGCACCCGGGCGCTGGACGCCGGGCCGTACACCTTCGTCTGGCTGGATGCGCTGACGCAGGAGGTGCGCGAGGGTGGTCGCACCGTCAACGTGCATGCTCTGGTGGCCACCGCCGTCAACGCCAACGGGCAGCGGGAGATCATCGGCCTGGAGGTTACCTCGGCCGAGGACGGCGCGGGCTGGCTGGCGTTCCTGCGCGGCCTGGTGGCCCGGGGCTTGTCCGGAGTGCAGCTGGTGATCTCCGACGCGCACCGCGGGCTCGTCGAGGCGATTGGCGCGAGTTTGCCGGGCGCGGCCTGGCAACGCTGCCGCACCCATTGGAGTTGTAAGGAAATAACACGGTGCTTATCGGTTTCCGGTTTGATGCGGTGATATGGCCGTGCCTGCCGAGGTTCGTGAGCAGCTGAGGTTGAGGTTCGAGGTGTTGCTGCCGCATCTGAACGAGCGGCAGCGTCGGCTGTTGCTGGCGGCTGAGGCCAGGCTGCTCGGGCATGGCGGGGTTCGGGCAGTCGCCGGGATCGCTGGGGTCAGCGAGTCGACCGTCCGCAAAGGCGTGTTCGAGTTGGAAGACGGTCAGGATCCGCTGCCTGGCGGGAAAGCTCGGCGGGTGGGTGGGGGCCGTAAGAGCGCTGAGCAGCTGGATCCGTTGTTACTGCCGGCGTTGTTGGCGCTGGTCGACTGCTCTTCCGAAGAGCGCTGATGGTCCGGTCGAGATGCTGAGAATGTTCAAAGTCGCCAAGGATTCCGCCATCAAGGCGCGCACTCAGTCGATCAACCAGCTCAAAGCATTGCTGGTCTCTGCTGATCCCGCCTTGCGTGATCGTCTCGCAGGACTGTCTGTCCCACGGTGATTACCGCGTGCGCTGCACTGGATCTCGCAGCGGCCACCGATCTCACGCACGCCATGCTCTACACGCTCAAGCTCCTGGCCGAGCGGATCCAGTACCTGACCAGAGAGATCAACGAGCTGTCCAAGCGCATCACGACAGCTGTTGAGGCCGCAGCCCCTGTTCTCCTCCAGCAGCCCGGCATTGGCCCTCACAGTGCTGCTGTTCTCCTCATCGCTGCAGGTGACAACCCAGACAGGCTCGCCAGCGAAGCATCCTTCGCTGCTCTTTGCGGAGTGAGTCCGCTGGAATCGTCATCCGGAAATTCCAGCCGGCGACGGCTAAACCGTGGCGGTGACTGCCAAGCCAACGCGGCCCTCTACCGGATCACGCTCAGCCGCCTTCGCTGGGACCCACGCACTCAGGACTACCTGCGCAAACGCACCGGCGGCGGAAAGACCCGCCGCGAGGTCATCCGCTGCCTGAAGCGCTACATCGCGCACGAAGTCCACCATCTCATCACCAACTCACGCGCGCCCAGGTCCGAGACTTGACATCCATAGGGGCATCAACCCGCAGGAGCGGCTGAACAAGGAGATCCGCCGCCGCACCGACGTGGTCGGCATCTTCCCCAACCGCGCATCAATCATCCGCCTGGTCGGCGCGGTCCTGGCCGAGCAGACCGACGAATGGACCGAAGCCCGCCGCTACATGGGCCTGGACGTGCTGGCCAAGGCCCGCATGCGGGTGATCACGAGCGACACACCCGCTCCCAACCAGCTCCCGCAGACACTTACCGCTTAACCTGCAGAAACAGGATCACGCGAAGATCGATTCATACACCACAACCGTGGACGTCACCCCGTCCGCCTACGAGACTCCACCAGGTGCGGCTTGATGATCGGTCGTGCTGCTTCGCGTGGTCTGCCTCACCCTTACACTCGCTTTCACCCCGTTGCGGTTGCTGATCCGATGGCCCGCTCGGGCGTTCCTTACCTCGGTGTTCCGGCAGGTGCAATCCCTGCCTCGGGTAGCTGTTCCTTGCGGGCGCGCCGCCTTTGTATAGCTCTATTTAGCATGTGATGCAAATCACACTGCTCTCCCAGGGAGCCTCTCGCTACGACGGTAAATCGTTGATTGACCAGCGATCATGAGAATTGTCATCTCCTGACATTTGACTCTGTGTATGGGGAAAGCCGCGTTCTCGGTCGTTGACGGGTTCGGGATTGTCGCGGACATTCCGATTGATCGTTCTTATGTCAGCTTTATGACGCGTCGGCCCTATTGCTGTGGGGGTTTGCGTCAGCGTGCCTTGGCGGAGGTTCGGATGCGGGTTCGGCATGCCCAGATGTGGCTCGCGCTGCTGATCGTCGGTCTGGTCGGGATGCTGGTGGTCTCGGGCATCGGTGTGCCGGAGGTGCTGGTTCAGCGGGCCGCGGCGGCGGGGCTGGATCCGGAGAAGTCCGTGGATGCGCGGGCGGTGCCGGTGAAGCAGGCGGTCAAGGGGGCTGAGGGTTCGGCGCGGTGGGTGAAGCCGAAGGATCCGGTGTGGCCGAAGCCGGGACGCGCGCAGGTGAGCCTGCTGGCGGTGGGGAAGCTGGCCGCGGTCGGCGAGTTGCCGGTCCGGGTGGGGCCGGCCGGGCGTGGCGGGCCGGACAAGATCACGGTGGAGACGCTGAGCGCGGAGATGGTGCGGGCGCTGGGCGGCGTGGGGGTCGCGGCGACGCTGGTGCGGGCCGATGGCGGTTCCGTGCCGGGCAAGGTGCGGGCGGAGTTCTCCTATGCGGGCTTCCGGGACGCTTATGGCGGGAACTTTGCCGGCCGTCTGCAGGTGGTGAGGTTGCCGGCGTGTGCGGTGCAGGTTCCTCGTCCGCGCTGGTGTGTGATGCGGCCGGCGGTGGTGTCCTCGGTCAACGACGTCACAACGGGGACGTTGGTGGCGGAGGTCGAGGCGGCGCCAAGTGGTGTGGCTGCGGCGGCGGTCAAGCCGCCGAAGGCCGGAAGCAAGGACAAGACCGGTGCCGCGCGGAGCGCGGATGCGGTGCTGGCGGCGCAGTTGGCGGCGGGGTCGGTGTACGTGCTCGTGCCGGGGATGACCGGGCCGGACGGGACGTGGGGTGCGACCGATCTGAAGCCGTCCGGGACGTGGCAGGCGGGCACATCGGGGGGCGGGTTCGATTATGACGTGCCGTTGCCGGAGCCGCCGTCGGTGGCCGGGGACGGGCCGGATCTGTCGTTGCAGTATGACGCCTCGTCGGTGGATGGGCAGGGCAGGTGGACCAACAACCAGTCCGGCGTGGTGGGGGTGGGCTGGGATCTGAGCGCGGGGTTCATCGAGCGGCGCTACCGGCGCTGCATCGTGGACAACTTCTATGACCCGAACACCGCGGCGCTGATCTGGACCGCCGAGGAGCGGGGTATCGGCGGGAAGGCGTTGTGCTGGGAGTCGCCGGACGAGACCGACAACGAGCCGGGCACCACGGACAGGTCGCAGTCGGAGCTGGTGCTGTCGGCTGGGGGCCGGTCGGCTCAGATCGTCAAGGACCGCACCTCCGGGTTGTGGCGGACGGTGCCGGACCTGGGCTGGCGGATCGAGCAGGTGGCCGGGGGTGCGGACGGCCAGCCGTACTGGAAGATCACCACGCAGGACGGGCAGGTGTGGCGGTTCGGCTCCACCCGCGACGCGCAGTGGCAGGTGCCCTACGTGGGCAACGAGTCCGGCGAGCCGTGCTACGACCGCTATCTGAATGACATGATCCCGCCGACGTGTACCGGGGTGTGGCGGTGGAACCTGGATCAGGAGGTCGATCGCAACGAGAACGTGATCGACTACTCCTATCTGCGGGAGACGAACTATTTCTGTCTGCCGTCGTGTACGCATGAGACGTACAAGGTGCTGCCGTATGACCGCGGCGGGTTCCTGGACACGGTGGCGTGGGGGCACAACACGCAGGTCGCGGGCAGTACGCCGACGGCCCGCACGAGTTTGGTCACCGCGGCGCGCGGTGGGGACGACGTGCCCACGGATCTGCTGTGCGCGCAGGCGGTCGGCTGTACGAACGGCGCGCTCGCGTTCTACTCCACCCGCAAGCTGACCTCGGTGGCGACGGAGTCGGTCAACCCGACGTCCGGGGTGTGGGATCCGGTGGATCGGCTGGATTTCACCCACACGTGGATGTATCAGCGCACCGATTCGGGGCCTGCGTATGACTCGGTGATGTGGCTGGACACCGTGCAGCAGACCGGGCTGGCAGCCGACCCGCAGGTGACGTTGCCGCCGCTGGACTTCGACGCGGTGATGCTGGCCGGGAAGATGGATTACGTCTCCAACTCCGACTGGCCCAGTCAGGTGTCGTGGCGGATGGTGCCACGCGTCGCCGGCATCGCCAACGGGATGGGCGGCCGGGTCGAGGTCACCTACGCGCAAAACGACCCGTGTGGCGGCGGCAAGGGCCGCGACGGCTCCAGCTACCTGACCGACAAGATCGGTGATTGCTACCAGGTGGACATGGGCAGCGATCCCGGCTCCGGCTATGAGGCGTGGACCCGCTTGTTCAAGCAACTCGCCACCAAGGTCGTCGAGCGGGACATGGTCGGCGGCTCGCCGGACGTGGTCAACGCCTACGAGTTCGTGGGCAGCCCGAACTGGACCGACCCGGTGCAGTTCGCCCAGCCCGACCAGGCGCCGCCCGCGACGGATTGGCGCGGCTACGGCCAGGTCCGCACCCTGCAAGGATCCGGGGACGACCCGTCCGGCTACACCGTCACCTCGCGCACGTTCTTACGCGGCACCGGCGGCCAGGTCACCACGTTCGACGGCGCCACGATCACCGACGCGCCGCTGCTGCAGGGCGAGGTACTGCAGGAACAGTCGTGGACGATGACCGCGCTCAACCCGCGCGCCTACACGGAAGTCGACGCGACCCGGTACGAGTACGCCTTCCAGAACGCCGGCAACGGGCCCGGCACCAAGGATCCCGCCCAGGTGTTACGCACCCGTGAACGCTCCCGGGACAAAATCTCCACCGGCGCCTGGCGCTACAGCGACCTGCGCACCGCCTTCAACGCCGACGGCCAGCCGGTCAAGGTCAACGACTACGGCCAAGACGGCCTCACCACCGACAACACCTGCACCACCACCAGCTACGCCCGCAACACCGACCCCGGCCAATACCTGGTCAGCCTCCCATCCGTCGTCGAGGAACGCGCGGGCGACGACTGCACGACCGGCGCCCTGTTCGGCAAACAGATCACCCTGTACGACGCGGGCAGCGACCCGGCCACGAACAAGCCCAGTGACGGCAACCCGACCGAGGTCCGCACCCACTCCAGCGCGTCCGCGCTCTCGACGGTCAAGGCCACTTTCGATGCGTACGGCCGGCCGCTGACCTCGACCGACGCCCTGAACAAGACCACGACCACCGCCTACACGCCGGCGGTGGGCTGGCCCAAGGACGGCATCACCACCACCGATCCGCTCGGCTACCAGAGCGTCGCCAAGCTGTCGCACCGGCTGGGTGAGCCGGTCTCGGTCACCGACCCCAACAACAAGATCACCGAGGTCGGGTACGACGCGCTGGGCCGTACCACCGCCTTGTGGAAACCAGGCCAGCCCAGCAACGGCCCCGCCAGCGCCACCGCCGCCTACGACATCCCCTGGAACGGGTTCGGCCAGCCCACCGGCCCGGCCAAGACCACCGTCCGGGAGTTGCTGACCGGCAGCACCTACACCTCGACCGTCAGCTACGACGACGGGTTCGGCCGCACCCGCGAAACCCAGACCGCCTCCCCCCAGGGCGGGCGGATCGTGATCGCCTCCGTCTACGACGCGCGGGGGCTGGAAGCCGCGGTCTCCGAGCCCGCCCACAACACCGGCGCCCCCGGTAGTGGCCTGGTCAACCCGGCGCTCACCACGCTGCCGCAGTGGACCAAGACCGTCTATGACGACCAGGAACGCGAAGTCGCCTCGATCGCCTACAACCTGGCCACCGAACTGCGCCGCACCACCACCAGTTATCCCGGGGCGGAGCGCACCGAGGTCACCCCGCCCTTCGGCGGCAAGACCGCCACCGTGTCCGACATCGACGGCCAGCCCGTCATGGTCGAAGAGTGGGCCGACACGACGACTCACCACGACACCGGCTACGGCTACGACCTGGCCGGCAACCTGACCAAGATGACGGACGCCAAGGGCAACGTCCGAACCTTCACCTTCGACTGGCAGGACCGGCGCACCGCCGCCACCGACCCCGACGCCGGCACCTCCAGCTACGGCTACGACCCGGCCGGGCGGATGCTTTCGAGCATCAACGGCAAGGGCCAGAAGATCTCCTACACCTACGACGACCTGGGCCGCCGCCGCACCCAATGGTCAGGCGAACCTGTCACGGGCACCAAGCTCGCCGAATGGACCTACGACACCGTCGCCAAGGGACAGCCCGCCACCTCCACCCGCATCACCGGCGGCCAGCCCTACACCCAGGCCATCACCGCCTACGACCACGACTACCAGGTCACCGGCTCCAAGGTCTCCATCCCGGTCAGCGAGGGCGCTCTCGGCCGCGACTACACCGTCACCTCGCTCTACGACGCCGCCGGGAACCTGCGCGAACAGACGCTGCCCGCCGCCGGCGGGCTGCCGGAGGAGAAGCTGACCTACGGCTACACCGATCTCGGCTTCGCCAAAGACCTCACCTCACCCGCCGGAACCTACGTCCACGCCACCGCCTTCACCCTCACCGGCAAACTCGCCTCGCGCAGCCACGGCGCCGGCGGCAAACTCAAGCGCACCCTCGAACGCGACCCGATCACCGACTGGCTCTCCCGCGTCCACACCCAGACCAAAGCCGACACCACCAGCCCCGACACCATCCAGGACGACCGCTACGGCTACAACATCGCCGGCAACATCACCCGCATCCTGGACGCCGCCACCAACCCCACGCCGCAGGCCGAATGCTTCACCTACGACGGCCTGCGCCGCCTGAAGACCGCCTACACCACCACCGCCGCCACCTGCACCGGCACCGGCGACGCCCTCGGCCCCGACCCCTACAGCCAGGCCTACACCTACGACCCGGTCGGCAACATCACCACCCTCACCGACGCCGGGCAAACCGCCACCTACACCTACCCCGCCTCCGGCCCCACCGCCGTCCGCCCCAACGCCGTCACCTCCATCACCCGCCCCGGCGGCACCGACACCTACGCCTACGACAACGCCGGCCAACTCGCCGCCCGCACCGTCGCCGGCAAACAAGCCACCTTCGACTGGAACGAACTCGGCCAACTCGCCCAAGCCACCGTCGACGGCCAGAGCACCGGCATGATCTACGACGCCGCCGGCGAACGCCTCCTGCGCCGCGACCCCGACGGCAGCACCACCCTCTACCTCGGCTCCATGGAACTCCGCCTCGCCGCAGGCCAGGTGAACGGCAAGCGCTACTACACCACCTCCGACGGCTCCAAGATCGCCATGCGCGAGCCCGGTGGCCTGACCTGGCTGCTGACCGGCCAGCACGGCAGCACCCAACTCGCCGTCAACGACACCACCAACGCCGTCAGCCGCGAACGCTACCAACCCTTCGGCAAACGCCGCGGCACCGACGACCTGCCCTTCACCGACCTCGGCTTCCTCGGCAAAACCGAAGACGCCGCCACCGACCTCGTCTACCTCGGCGCCCGCTACTACGACCCCACCATCGCCAAATTCATCTCCACCGACCCCGAACTCGACCTCCGCACCCCCGAATGGGCCAACCCCTACTCCTACGCCGCCAACAACCCCATCGACCAATCCGACCCCGACGGCAGACGCGTCGACACCGGAACCCGAGAATCCGACAAGACCTTCTCCAAGACCCACAAGCCCAGCGGCCAGAAAAAGAAGAAATATGAAATCGCGCTGGAGAAGAAGCATAAGAAAGCCGTAAAGAAGCAAGATAAGAAGACCAAGAAGGAGCGTGACGCCTGGATCAAGCGCGAGCAAGACCGGTCCAAATACTTCAATCGTGATGCACACATCAGGAAAGAAGACACAGAGGCGTGGCGGCACACGCTCGACACAATCAAAGGCGACGACAGGTTCGGCTCCGTCTCCGTAGGCTACAAATTCGGGAAGATCCGTTTGCGGGGCAAGTCGAAGCCTTGCAGTTTCATCCCAGGCACCCAGGTCCTCATGGCCGACGGCACAGCGAAACCGATCGAGCAAGTGAAGGCGGGCGACAAGGTCCTGGCCACAGACCCGAAAACCGGACAGACCACACCCCGAGCCGTGACGGCGCCACTATCCAGCCAGGGAGCGAAGAACCTCGTCCAGATCATCGTGAATACGGTCGACGAGAATGGGGCCAGCTCCACCGCGATCACGACTACAGAAAACCATCCGTTCTGGATACCGACACTGCGTGAATGGGTGCACGCGGGCGACCTGCAGAGCGGAACATGGCTCCGCACCTCCGTCGGCACTTACGTCCAGGTTCAAGCGATCAAGAAGTGGACGGCCACACAGCGCGTCCACAACCTGACAGTCGCCGGCGTCCATACGTACTATGTACTGGCGGGCGAGACTCCGGTCCTCGTCCACAACGCTGGGCCTGGGCGCGACTGTGGGGATCTCGGCCCAGACTGGAAGCCTGCGGATCCCGATAAGATCTGCGACAGTAGCGGCTGTGAGGATGTCGCCAAGAACATCCAAAGAAAGATCGGCGGGACTAGGCACAGGATTACCGACTCAGATGGAGCACCCTTTCTGGGCAAGTATCGAGGCCGTGACACAGGGTGGGGTCACCATGACGTGGTAGTCAAGAACGGCAGGGTCTATGATGCATGGACCGGCCGTCATGGAGAACCCGTAGACGAATACCGAGGTCGGTGGCAATACGGCGATGTCCTGAAATTCGACCCGCTGGACTAAGCGAGCATGCGTGAATTACAGAGAACTGTTTGTCGATATCCACAAACGCCCAAACAGCTACGGATTGGATGGGTCTTATCAACAAGCCGTAGCCTTCATAAACGGATGCGACGCGGGGAATGAATGGGGCTTGCTGATCGGATTTCCCGAGTGGCTCGCAACAAGACTTGCCTGCGAGGCGGGCCCCGCATGGCCGGTTCTCGTATCAAACGCCGCTCGACTATCATCTACTAACAGTGAGCAACATAGAGAAACCGACGATCCATCCAATTCCCACATGGTATCAACCCTGTTCACGCTACTGGATGAGTTCCTTGCCGCTCGAGGCGGCGGGCGAGGCTCGTCCGTGATCATCGCAAGGTACGTTGACTCGCGGAGCCAGCGGTAAATGGAACTTCATCCTTGAGCCGGCCGGATTCGACCCGCAGCCGGAGACTGCGATCGGTAGCGCCTCGCGAGCTACCCCATGGGTGTGACATGTGTGGTCAACATGAGGTCGTCAGCTCCGTGAGGCTGTAAGCGGAAAGAGGTGCAGGACCTTCTCGCTGGGCTGTCGCCCAGCAAGTCCGGTGGAAAGCCGAACGCATCCTGATCCAACGCCAGACCGCCCTAGCGGGTGAGGTCGTGCATGTCCCGGCGGGCGCGGTGGGGCTGCTCGTGAACGGCCTGGGCGTACTCGACACCGTCGAGGATCACGTTGTCGACCTTGCGACGGGAGGCGGCGTCGATGCCCATACGGGCTATCACACCGCCGGTGATGTGGATGGGCCGGCCTGGGAGGCCCCGGGCGGCGAGCATCAGCCGGACCGATACCTTCCGCAGGCTGGTGAGCCGTGCAGGTGACCGCGTCTCCCCGGTCTCGGGATCGCGTTTTGGGACTGTCGTCTCAACCTCTTTCTCCACTTCGGCGATCAGCCTGCGCATCGCTGTCTCGCAGCCTCGACGCAGTTCCTCATACGCCGCGGCGTCCGGCGCGTCCGCAAGGTAGAAGCTGACGGGCTGCAGCACGGTCGCGGCAGGGCTGGGGCGGCCCTGCCCGGCTTCCTTCTGCGCCGTGGTTGCCTGGTGGTGGTAGCGGACGACGGCGAGCGGCGCTGTCGGCCGGGTTTGGAGGAGGCGGCGAACGGCGGCGGCGACCACGTCCGAGCAGGAGCAGGGTGGGCGGTCGTCGATCCCGAAGAACCGCAGCGCTTCGCCTTACTGCCGGAAGCCTGGCAGGGGCTCGTCGAGTTGGAGGCGTTTGCGCCAGGAGGTGTGGTGTGCGGTCTCAGGAGCTCCTTGACAGTTTTGTTGCATCACATGGACGACAGTCTCAATACATCCTGGACAAGTCTGGCTAGATCTTCGGTTCGTGAATCTTGGGCCGCCAGCGCTTGACGGGGTGCTGGGTCTTGCGTGAGGTTCCCCCGGTTTCCCGGAGTGATTCCTATCTGGTTTGAGTCAGCTCGGTGTGGCCGCTGACGGTGTCGGGTAGCTCGTGTTGCTGGGCGTACCAGGCGGCTTCGAACTCGTCCGGGGAGAGCCCGCCCAGGCCCTTTTGGATGCGGCGGGGTTTGTACCACCCATCGATATAGCGGAACAGGGCTGTGTCGGCTTCCTCGCGGGTGGCCCAGGTGTCGCGGTAGACCAGCTCGACCTTGATCGTGGACCAGAGGTTCTCGGCGAGGGCGTTGTCGAAGCTGTCGCCGACGCTGCCGGTGGAGGGAGCGATGCCGGCGTCGGCCAGGCGCTGGGTGAAGCGAATCGCCGTATATTGACATCCCTTGTCGGAGTGATGGATGAGCTGTCCTGCGCGCACGTCGCGGCTCCACAAGGCGAACTCCAGCGCGCCGAGCACCAGCTCGGTGTCGGCCCGGTCGGAGGTCTTCCAGCCGACGACCCGGTTGGCGAAGGCATCGCGGGCCGAGGCCAGCCACAGCACGCCTTCGCCGGTGAGGATCCTGGTCAGGTCCGCCACCCACAGCCGGTTCGGTGCTGGCGCGGAGAAGTTCCGGCCAACCAGGTCGGGCGCGGCCTGATGGCGTGGATCTTGCCGGGTTGAGCCGGTCTTGAAGCCCTTGCGCATGAATGCGCCCTGCAGCCCGGCCGCTCGCATGAGCCGCTCGACCCGCTTGCGTGAGACGCAGATCCCGCGCCGTCGCAACTCCAGATGGACCCTCGGTGAGCCGTAGGTGTCGGCGAACTCGTGATCGGCTCGTATCTTCTTGATCTCTTCCAGTAGCGAGGCGTCGGCTACCGCTCGTGCGCTGGTCGCAGCGGAAAGTGCGGCGAGCCCTGCGAAGCAGAACATCAGCGCACAGGCGGCGACAACCATTCTGGGGGGACCATGGCCGCAACCGTACTATGTCAGGACCATTCGCCGCCGCGCGAACGCAGCAGCACGAGGATCGGTGCAGCTCGCGCGTGCCTCCGGGGACTCGCGGCTGAGCCGCGAGCGAAGCTGTCGCGTCGCGGGCTGCGGTTGGCACTCGAGGCGATCGTGTGTCAGCACCTGACCTTCGCGAGGGTCGCCGAAGGACTCGGGGTCGCGTGGAACACCGCCAACGACGCTGTCCTGGCCGAAGGCAAGCGGGTGCTGATCAACGACGCCACCCGGTTCTACGGCGTGGCCGCGATTGGGGTCGACGAGCACGTGTGGCGCCACACCCGCCGCGGCGACAAGTACGTCACCGTGATCATCGACCTGACCGGCATCCGTGACGGCACCGGACCCGCTCGGCTGCTGGACATGGTCGAGGGCCGCTCAAAGCAGGCGTTCAAGTCCTGGCTCGCTGCTCCAGCCCGAGCCAGGGGCGGCAGCCGCCGCCGGAGTGGCGAGCAGGGCCAAGACGGTACATCCCACAAGAGTAAAGCGAACGATCATGCGCAGATCCGTTCCGCAGAGGAGCTCAGAACGGCAGCCACTATGAAAGCTGCACCACCTCACCCGAAGCAGCTTTGCCGGTGCTTGGACGGGCCTGCGATCAAGCCGTGCACGAGCAGCCCGTTACCTCTTCTGCAATGCCCTTCCCTTGCCCTTCTGTCGGGTCTGGCTTGACCTGCCAAGTTTCGAGGCGGCTCGCAAGGCCTGTCTGCGTGACCGGCGTGCCTCACCTCGTTCTGCGCGCTCGCTGGCGCGCGAGGGAACAGATGGGTGCAGAGCGGGGCAACTGCGACGACGATGCTCCGCCTGGCCGAAAGCGGTTTTACGGGTGCTTGGGCGGGTCTGTGATCAGGTTGGACATGGGTCGCCCCTGACCCCTTCTGTCATGCCCGGCCCTTGCGCTGCTGGCGGGTCTGGCTTGACCTGCGGGGTCCGGGGGCGCGCACACATGCCAACCGTAGGTTCGCCCGCATGCCGGACGCGTGCCGAAGAGCACTATGCGAGCACCGACTCGACCATTCTCGCCTCTCAGAGACAAGCTGAGAATCGAGAAACCCCAGGTCAGATGGGGTGTAGAGTGGTAGGGCGCCCGGGGCTCGAACCCGGAACCTACGGATTAAAAGACGACAGATTCAATGCCTGGAATTGTTCCTGAGTACCAAATCGTATCGCTCAGGCGATAATTGTCGGTTTCAAAATGTCCAACAATGCCGTCCGGTGGCGGGGCGTATCGCGGGCCGAAGAGCACGCGACGAGCACTCATCGTGCGGTCCGGTGCACCATAACGCACACTTGACCTTTCGACGCGCATGGTTCAGGTGGACCGTCTCTCGGCTGGCCGGCTGCACTTGACGTCGTTGCCTGTTCTTGCCCTAAGGCAATGGTGTTGCGTCGAGTCGCTGAGGTCCTGCAAGCATCTTACTGTATGGCGTGATGGCCCATTGGGAGTGGTAGAGGCTGCCGCGGCGATCCAGAGTCATGAGTGGGGATCCCTCTCGTCTTGCGGGCGCAAGCCTGTGCACTATCTCCAGGCAGGTGGCTGAGCCAACGGGTGACACCACAGCTCAAACCCTGTGTACGAGTTTTGAAGCGGTACACGCAGCAGGGTTCGCGTTCGTCCGCAGGATTCCCGGTGCGAGGGGACAGATTGTGCCAGACGATCATTTCAGCTCGATAGCTTCCTTGAAAAGGTCCATCACTGCGTCGGGTGTGAGTTTGGTTTTCTGGAGAGTCCACACCTGCGTCCCAGTTTGGAGCATAAGGCCCCTTTGCTGTTCAAAGTCCTGGCGACGGAAGCCGTGTGGACGGTCTCGTGGACCGTAATCGTAGCTACGGAGATTTGGCCATTCTTCAAAGCGCAATAGATGCCAGATTAGTCGGTTTTCGTACACCTCGCATACAATGTTCCCCAGAATGAGGATCCCCGAAAAGATGGCTCCGCCTTCGACGAGTGGGTCGTGGTCGCCACTGCGGAGATGACCGTCCCACCTCCCCTGGGGCCAAACGTCAATCGTGAGACGATGGCTCGCCCAGAGGAGTTCCCAACGGGGCACGCCAGACGCCTTCTCCAGGGTGGCTTCGGGAAGCGCCTCCTTCACAATGTCCGCAGTTTCCTCAAGGATATGTGCAAGGTCATTTATTGCCTGGCTCGCCTGGTCCTGCTCGGATGCTCGCCTGAGGGCGTCAGCAGCCTGACGCGCTTCCATGAGGGAACGATCTTCTTGCGCTTTAAGAGCAGCCTGGCTGAGCCGCTGCTGCCCTGGCGTGAGCCGCGTGGAAGCTGCGTCGAGCGCCTCCACTACAGCGCGAGCATCCTGGGGCCGCTCGCTTGGATTCTTCGCAAGCAGGCGTAGCGTCAGCCGTCCGAGAGCCGGCTGCACCTCCAGTGGAGGTGGTGCCATCTGCAGGTGTTGGTGTCGGAGTGTCGCTTCGTCTTCCCCCGTAAATGGACGTGTCCCGGCCAGGAGTTCGTAAGCGATGACGCCCAGGGCGTACAGGTCGGTCTTAACAGTTGCGGGCTGGCCTCGCCAAAGCTCTGGAGCCATGTAGGGCATGGTTCCAGCGCCGAGGAAGGTGTAGGTGCCGGTGGGCTCTTCGAGATTGCGCGCGATACCGAAGTCAGCCAACTGCCAGTGGTCTGCAACCTGGAGGACGTTTGCTGGCTTGAGGTCACGATGTAGCACCGAGATTTCTGCCAACTCGACAAGACCTTGCGCGATCTGGCGCAAGGTGTCAACTCGTGCCGCTTCACCGAGGTCACCGGACTCCAACGCGCCAGCCAACGATCGATCTGCCAGCGGCATCACCAGGAATAGATCATCATTGACGTGCCCTACGTCAAGGGCGCGCATCACATGAGCGGTTGAGGTGGTTGCGAGAACCTGAGCAATCTCAACCTCTCGCTCGCGGCGCCGCCTTTCCGCGGGGTGACCTCTGCGCAAGGGAACATGTTTCACCGCAATAGGCATCCCATCAGGGCTTTGACCACGGTAGACCTCGCCGAAGCCGCCGAGATCTCCGATTCGGGCTCCCTGATCGTAGGCCCATTGCGTTCCGCTCTCACCGACGAAGACATCCACTCGACTAGTGTGCATCAATCGGTGCGCCTCTGAGACGGACACCACGGTCTTTGGCCTACCTGACTACGTCTGTGCAGCCGCACACATGATCAAAGTCGGAAGCAAGGCATCTTACAGAGGGTTCGAACAACCTTCTTCAAAGTTCAAGACGTGTCTATGGAGCTTCGCCGACGGCGAGGGTAGCGCGAGGTCATCGCTCAAGAGGCGGACCATCGGTCATCGATTCATTGGATAGCTCGTTACTGACCTCAGCACGCGGAGCTGGTACGGCGGGAGAGACGATCAAATCAGGAAGATGTTGACTATGAGCCCGCTGCAAGTACTGGATGCCGGTGTCGTTGGTGCTTTGATAGTCGAGTGCCTGGCGAACGAATGCGAGTCGGTGACGTGCGTCCTGGATCACTTCGGCCCATGTCACAGCACGAACCACGAAGCTTTCCCCTTCGACGACGATGCCTGGGTCACGTCCCTTCTGGTTCGCCATCTTCTCGACGGCTGGTTTCAGCATGTCTCCGACAATCCAGAACTCCCACCTGCAGTCAATACGCGCGAATCGGGAATCCATGGTGACGGCGGTGGCGTAGTTTTGGATCTGCGAGAACTGGTCCATACCGACATGGACATTCGGGCGCTTCAGCTCGATCACGATGTGTTCGCGGTGGTTGCGCCGTTGCTCGACGACACGGCTCAGCATCATGTCAACAACTACCTTGCGCCCGTCTTCATCCAGCACTTCGGCGGCGTCTACCTCGGCGGGCGTTAGCTCGTCTCGGCCCAACAACTGAATGTGGTCGCGCAGTGCTGTCTTCAGCGTCACGTCGTCCGCGGTGAGGGCGTACTCCTCCCGGAAGACCCATGTCTCCGCAGCCAGGATTCGGTGGAGCTGGCTACGCTCCAGGAAGTGCTTCTTCAGCTCTCTGTCGAAGACGATCTCTTCCAGCCCGGTGAGGAAGTCCAATCGGTCGGTGATGCGTCGGGCGGCGGTGATGATGGCGCTGAGCGAGGTGCGCTCTATCAGCTGGGTAAGCTCGGTAAGCCGCTCAGGGGGAAGGTCCAAAACCTCGCGGAGGACGTCATGGACAGACCTTGGGCTCTTCTCCAGGGCTTCGCGCAAGAGCCTGAGTGAGAGTTTGCGGTATCGAGTATCGGCTGTTTCCACAGCTGGCGCAGCGGCCACCGCGACAAGGTCGAAGAGGTTCCGCTCGGCGCGCTCGATGATCGTTCGAGGCTCATCCTTGAACGGATAGCTGTGCTCGTCTTTCCAAGACTTCAACAGGATGCTGCCGCGTTCGTCCGCGCGCTCCTTGAAGTGTCGCTTCAGCTCGTCCTTGGCGGCATCGACTATGGAGGCGAGGGGCTCTTGCCCGAGCTCGGCAAGCGCAAGATCGGCAATTGAGTCCCGGAACCCCTTCCAAGTGATGTACGCGGTGAACTCGAAGCCTGGGGCCTGGATACCCGGTGGGAGCTGAAAGAGAGATGTCCCTGACGTGTCGCAGAGATGCATGGCTCGCTTGACGGGCTGTCTCCACTCGATCACGGTCAGGGTGATCCCGGTCAGGCCGGCGACGTCCAACTCGGCCTGGTGGAGACTGGACTGCAGCCGGGCTGGATCGAGGGGGTTTCCTTGCCAAAGGACCTTGACGGGGTACTGCTTGAGGTAGAGGGCGAGGACCGTTGTCAGCTCGTCGACGGTCGAGTCCCGCAGCAGGGTCTTCTGGGCTGCTTCGGTGAGATTGGTGATCAGCACCCGCGTGCCGGTGCTGCTGTCGGTCACCGGTATGGGTGAACCGACCTGAAACTCCCTGAGCGCGCTACGGCGGCCAGTGATCTCGATGTAGTTGCGCTGACCTTGGATGTCGTCAGCAACGGTCATCCACTGGACCTGTTCGCCAATGCCGTAGGCCGTCCAGCGGCCTTGGCCGTTACGCCCGTGGAGAAGTCGTCCGCCGTCGGTCTGCGTTGCGAGCTTCTTCCACGATCCGCCGAGGTGGCTGAAGTACTTTTGCACTTGATGAAGCGTGATTCCCGTACCGTCGTCGGTGATCGTGACGCTCTCGATGCCGCCCAGTGTGTTGGTGGTCAACTCCACGGCCACCGTGGACGCGTCTGCGTCGAGACCGTTCCATACGAGTTCAGCCACCCCGATAATAGGAGATTTCACCAATCTCTCAAGGTGGTCCTGCTCGACGCTGACGATCAGTTGCTCCACCCGTTGAGTCTTGCACGATTGGGTGCCGGATTGGGGCGAGACAGCCCGCACTGAATGGCCATGAACGAGGACAAGCAGCGTCTAGGCCACACAACCCGGTGTTGCTTCGGAGCATCGGCCGCACCAGGCGCTGTCGCTACGGCCACCCACGCATCCAGCCGAGGTTGTCGATCTCACCGCTCGAATACAGCGACGACATACCATTGGCGGTCTCATCAACGAGTACCGCCAAGCTGCATAGACGACGCCAAGCCACAGGTCAGGCTCGTGATACCGGTTTGGCACCGCACACGGTTGCGTTCTGTAGTTCGATGGGGACAGATTGTCAGTGGCGGGTTCTATCGTCGCGCGCATGAGCCTCACACATGGGCTGGTGTCCCCGCGGACTCCACTACGGCTGTTTCTCGACCGCGAGCTGACCGCCGGGGTTCGGCGTCTCCGGCAGACCTATCGGGGGCAGCTTCCCGCTGGGCCGCTGATTCTCCCCGGAGATGGTGTCGGCTTCGAGGCGGGGACGGTCGGTACCGCCATAGATCAGCGACTGCGACTGTCCTTCACCTGCGTACCGTCTCTGGACGCTGCCACGTTTCTGGGCTGGGACAACTGCCGTGCCGCTGCTGGCGTGCGGGGACGGGACAATCTCGCCGGTGTTCTTGCGGAGGTTGGTGAGCAGCTCATTCAGCGCCTGACTGACACCGTGACGCGAATGCAGTTGGACGACCGGAACCAGCCCATGCTTCGCGCGGAGGACGAGGAAGAGGATCTGGCGCGCATGCTGATAGCCGCCGCGTGGTACGCCCTCAATTACCGCAACCCCTTCGCCTTCCCCGATACCCCGCTCGTCAAGGCCGCCGTCACGGCGCCGGCCACCTTCACCTTCGACCGGCTTCTGGCAGTCCCGCATCGTCATCTGGTTGATGACCTTCTCGCGCAGCTGCATGCTGCGCAGAACAGTGCCTTGGAGCGACTCCGCCTCGCCTCCCAGCCGGAAGCGTGCGCCTCAGGCAGCACCTTCGACGGCAGCTCAGATCTTGCAGCCGACGCTGACCTGATCATCGAAGGGACGCTGGTGGACATCAAGAGCACCCGCCGGGTCCACAACTTCCCGCTGCCCACCGTGTATCAACTGCTCGGCTACACACTGATGGACTACTCCGACCGCTACCGGATCGACGCGGTCGGCATCTATCTGTCCAGGGCCGGCACATTGATCACCTGGCCGCTGGAGGACTATCTCGCGCTGCTGGGCGCGAGGCGTCGCGACCTGGGCGAACTTCGTGACGTGTTCGCCCGATTGCTGAAGTACGAAGGATGCCGGGCCGACGACGAGCCGCTTCCGGAACAGGCGGAGGGGGTTAATCGCCTGCTGGATGGTCTTGTCGCCCCCCTCCCGGACGGATGCTGCGAGGTCTGCGCACAACCGCTTCCAGAGCAGGTCGGAGCCCACAGGCGGCGACGCTACTGCTCATCATTTTGCCGTCAGCGCTCCTTCGTTCTTCGCCGTAGAGGCTGGCTGAACCCATGAGCTGGGTTGCTAGATCTAGAGGCTCTACAGGCGGGCTGGCGGAGTAGCCAGCTTCTTGCTGCAAGCCCTCTGATGCAACGCTGCCACCGGTACTATGGAATTCACCGAGCAGGCGAAACGGGGTGCTGGGAAAATGGGGCAGCGCGCTGAGTTCTCGGCGGCAACTCGGAAGGTCATCGCGGAACGGGCCGGGTATCAGTGTTCAGTGTTGAATTGCGGGCGATTGACGGTGGGTCCTGGGCCAGGTAGAACGCAAGTCGCGAACACTGGCATGGCTGCCCATATATATGCCGCCTCGCCTGATGGTCCGCGCGGAACTGGCGGTCTTTCGACTACTGAGCGGCGTGAACCTGAGAACGGTATCTGGTGCTGCTACTCCCACGGCAAGGAAATCGACTCCGATAAAGGTCGCGCCTATTCGGCTGCAGAACTCAAAGGATGGAAGCGGCTACATGAAGCCAGGAAAAGCGCCGAGGTAAATGGGAGCGCACGAGACCGATATGGCTTGGTTGAATCCATATCGGTAAACTCTGCGCCGGGAGCTTTGGCGGGGAAAAAGTTTGATCTTGCCATGCGAAATATCATCACGGGGCCGAATGCCAGCGGTAAGTCTGTTCTGGCGCGTCTTCTCGCCAGCGTGGCGGATTCCGACCATGTGGCAAAACTCTCTCGCAGTCGTGATGTGGACATCGAGGTTCGATGGTTTGACCCGTATGCCCACGATGTCTCCACCACAGGCCGTTCAGGCAATGTAACCCATGTTCTTGATGGACAATTGGTTCCATATGTCGCCCGCCCCTACAAGACGATACTACTTGATGACGATCAAGTCAGTGTAAAACCTACTAATCTCGTCTCTCTTGCCCAGATGCTCGACCTCAGCGTATCCGCGATGAAGGCCACCCTGATTATGCTCGCCGAGTCGAGCAATCTTGTTAGGGAGGTGCGGATTTCAGGTGCGCAAGTCGATTGGACGGTGGAAGTAGATGGGCGCATAGATCGGTCAAACTTTCACGGCTTTAGTGCATCAATGCAGAGTGCGATTTTGTGGGAAGTGGTTGGTTTTCATGCCCGACACCATGCGCGTGTCGAGCCCACTTTGCTTCTCGTTGACGAAGGGGTAGGCCGGCACCTTACCCCGGGGATGGTGGATTGTGCGATAGATCGTCTACAAGACATGGCTGAACACGCCCAGGTGGCACTAATAAGCACTTTCTTGCCCAGGTCAGAGATATCCCGTGGTTGGATGGTTACATCACTGGATGATCATCGGGCTGCTGATAGCGGTAACCCCACCTGCCCCATTGACTTTGAGATTCAGACAATGCCCTTGGCCACCCAGCCGCCCATGTAGCCCAGTAAGGGTTGTAGCCCTCCATGATGCGGCCTGTTCAGGGGCTTATTGGATAGGAGCAGTGGCAAGCAGGGTCGATCGTGCACGACGTGCGGTTAAACATCGATGGGGCTTCAACTCCAAGCATTGTGACCACACTTCTGAGAGCGTTCTCACCGGGAACGGGCTTCCTGTCGCAGCGACGTGACATTCCCGTAGAACATTATCCGTGTAGAAACATGGCATCACGCGAAGATCCATGAGTAGGCTTCCGAACACCACTGATGTCGTCATCGTAAGCCGCCACGTTCCCGTCCCTGATGAAGCACCAAGCAGAAGAAATCAGGCCGGTCAGGGCACGAGGCGCTCACGCCGGAAGAACGACACTGGTGAATCTCCGAGCACAGACACGCAATTGTCCAAGACGCACATCTAGCGCTTCGCCCGCACAAAGAATGGATGGCCATGGTGTGGGCCACCCAATGCGGCGCCGCCTTGTGGCATTGGCCCCACTGGGCAGTCTGGCAAAAAAATCGCCGTCAGTCTCGCCTGCTGGGACGAGCGAGCGCGATGATCATTCTTTCGAGGCTCCAGTTCGGATCGAGGAGCGATGGAATCGGCTGGTCGCCAGTGTGGATTGCATGTATATCCGCAGCGAACTGATCATGATCAGCCTCCGGCGCGAAGATGGCCGTCACGTCGCTGAGTGTGAACGCAAGATCGCCGCAGTGGCGCCATTCTCGTTCCCAGGAGAAGTCCTTGCGGTAGACCACGCCGTCGCTAGATCGAACTCCGCTTCCCATCTGTTCCATGAAGGGCGTGAGACGAAGGATGTCAGGCAGGTCACCATGTGGCTGTGTGAACGGTTGGGCGGGTGCGGCGAGGGCGTTCTGGACGAGCCGCTGGATGGGGACAGTCAACCAATCGTGCCCAGGAGTGATGTCGATGTACCAGATCGGGTTCACTCCGGATCGGCGCCCCCACTCCTTGGTGAAGGCTAGATCGCTGATGTGAAATTCCGTGATCGGCTGCGGGCATGACGAAGGGCGTCCATGGTCGGTGTGTGAAGACAGACTTAGACGCCCTTCTGATCGCACTCTATGTCTATCTGGATG